>NZ_JBIUCP010000099.1:0-2017 GCF_044538765.1 Acinetobacter sp. ABJ-A23_2 | reverse complement strand
CAAACAGTAACTGCGACAGCAACCGACCCTGCAGGCAATACCTCATTGCCAGGTTCAGGTACAGTCTCTGCAGACATTACGGCACCTGTGGTTGCGCTAGATGATGTGTTGACGAATGACAGCACACCTGCGCTGACCGGTACAGTGAATGATCCGACTGCGACTGTGGTGGTGACTGTAGATGGCACAGACTATCCAGCAGTCAATAACGGCAACGGTACCTGGACGCTTGCAGACAATACGCTTCCAGTGTTGACCGATGGTCCACATACAGTAACTGTGACAGCGACCGACCCTGCAGGTAATGTGGGTACAACAGGTGCAGTGGTGACTATCGATACCACAGCACCAAATGCACCGGTTCTTGATCCAATCAATGCGACTGATCCAGTGACAGGTACAGCAGAAGCGGGATCAACCGTGACTGTGAGCTTCCCTGATGGCACAACAGCAACTGTAGTTGCAGGTCCTGATGGTAAATGGACAGTGCCAAACCCAGGTGACTTGACTGATGGTCAAACAGTAACTGCGACAGCAACCGACCCTGCAGGCAATACTTCATTGCCAGGTTCAGGTACAGTCTCTGCAGACATTACGGCACCTGTGGTTGCGCTAGATGATGTGTTGACGAATGACAGCACACCTGCGTTAAGCGGTACAGTGAATGATCCGACTGCGACTGTGGTGGTGACTGTAGATGGCACAGACTATCCAGCAGTCAATAACGGCAACGGTACCTGGACGCTTGCAGACAATACGCTTCCAGTGTTGACCGATGGACCGCATACGGTAACTGTGACAGCGACCGACCCTGCAGGTAATGTGGGGATAACAGGTGCAGTGGTGACTATCGATACCACAGCACCAAATGCACCGGTTCTTGATCCAATCAATGCGACTGATCCAGTGACAGGTACAGCAGAAGCGGGATCAACCGTGACTGTGAGCTTCCCTGATGGCACAACAGCAACTGTAGTTGCAGGTCCTGATGGTAAATGGACAGTGCCAAACCCAGGTGACTTGACTGATGGCCAAACAGTAACTGCGACAGCAACCGACCCTGCAGGCAATACCTCATTGCCAGGTTCAGGTACAGTCTCTGCAGACATTACGGCACCTGTGGTTGCGCTAGATGATGTGTTGACGAATGACAGCACACCTGCGTTAAGCGGTACAGTGAATGATCCGACTGCGACTGTGGTGGTGACTGTAGATGGCACAGACTATCCAGCAGTCAATAACGGCAACGGTACCTGGACGCTTGCAGACAATACGCTTTCAGTGTTGACCGATGGTCCACATACAGTAACTGTGACAGCGACCGACCCTGCAGGTAATGTGGGTACAACAGGTGCAGTGGTGACTATCGATACCACAGCACCAAATGCACCGGTTCTTGATCCAATCAATGCGACTGATCCAGTGACAGGTACAGCAGAAGCGGGATCAACCGTGACTGTGAGCTTCCCTGATGGCACAACAGCAACTGTAGTTGCAGGTCCTGATGGTAAATGGACAGTGCCAAACCCAGGTGACTTGACTGATGGCCAAACAGTAACTGCGACAGCAACCGACCCTGCAGGCAATACTTCATTGCCAGGTTCAGGTACAGTCTCTGCAGACATTACTGCACCTGTGGTTGCGCTAGATGATGTATTGACGAATGACAGCACACCTGCGCTGACCGGTACAGTGAATGATCCGACTGCGACTGTGGTGGTGACTGTAGATGGGGTGGACTATCCAGCAGTCAATAACGGCAACGGTACCTGGACGCTTGCAGACAATACGCTTCCAGTGTTGACCGATGGTCCACATACAGTAACTGTGACAGCGACTGACCCTGCAGGTAATGTGGGGATAACAGGTGCAGTGGTGACTATCGATACCACAGCACCGACAGTTGCGTTAAGTGATGTAACCACCAATGACAGTACACCTGCATTAACCGGTACAGTGAACGATCCAACAGCGACTGTTGTGGTGACTGTAAATGGTGTGGAGTATCCAGCGGTCA
>NZ_JBIUCP010000098.1:0-2142 GCF_044538765.1 Acinetobacter sp. ABJ-A23_2 | reverse complement strand
ATTTTAAAATAATCATAAAAATTAAATACTTACATTTTATTAGTGCAAAAATTGATTACATAAAAACTGAATAAATTTATAAAATGAAGAAGATTACTTTATCTCTTTTACTTTTTTTACAAGTTGCAAAATAAAACAAAGTTTTCCCCCTTTAAAAAATCTAGGTAAATCCCTATTAATAAATAAGGTGTAAGACACGGATAGAAGAAGGAGTTCTCACGTGAAAAAGGTTGTTAAAGCTAAAAATTTAATTGCGTTCCGTATTTGGTTAGAAAAATTAGGGTATTCGGTTAAAAACTTGGCCGATGGAAAAGGTTTCACTTTCAGTTTTAAAAAAGAGTATGGCTTAGTCACGTGTGATTTGGCTGGTAACGCCTTAGCGATGCAATTAGGTGAAGAGTTTGAGGATCACTTAAAAGCGTAAGCTTGAGCTGTTTTGCATATACTATTTTCAGTATAGGCAACTTAAAAGTTCTGCTTTCAAAGTAGATCTATATGAGAGTTTGTGAAAATTTTATATTGGCCTCCCATAATTAAGCATTTACATACAAGATAGTTTTTTAAATTAAATTTTCGACTAGATAAAATAAAACCTGTAGCATGGCGCCTCTCCCAAATTGCCAATTGCTACAGGTTTTTTATTTCGAATTAAAATTTTAAATAATTAATTCGTTTTAGATTTACCTAATGCTTTATCTAGAACATCCTTGTCCAGAGCTTTGTCCCAACGAGCAACAACAATTGTTGCGCATGCATTACCAATTAAGTTAGTTAATGCACGACACTCAGACATAAAGCGGTCAATACCTAAAATGAGCGCCATACCTGCCACAGGTACAGATGGGACAACTGACAAAGTAGCAGCGAGTGTAATAAAGCCTGCACCCGTTACCCCTGCCGCACCTTTTGAACTCACCATTGCCACTAAAAGTAATGCAAGTTGTTCGCTAATAGATAAGTCCACATTACATGCTTGCGCAATAAATAAAGCAGCCATAGTCATATAAATGTTAGTGCCATCAAGGTTAAATGAATAACCTGTAGGAATAACTAAGCCCACTACAGATTTTTCACATCCCGCTTTTTGCATTTTATCCATTAAAGACGGTAAAGCTGCTTCAGATGAACTTGTACCTAAAACCAACCAAAGCTCATCTTTGATGTAGCGTATTAAAGCAATAATTGAAAAGCCATTGTAACGCGCTACAGCACCTAAAATGATTAATACGAACAGTACAGCCGTGATATAGAAAGTCATAATCAACAGTAATAAATTACCGATTGATTCGATTCCATAAGCGCCAATAGTAAATGCCATAGCCCCAAAAGCACCAATTGGCGCAAGTTTCATTAACATACCAACCAAGTAGAAAACCGGTGCCGTTAAGTTATTTAGGAAATCAGTGATTGGACGTGCACGATCGCCTAAAGCAGCTAAAGAAATACCAAATAGTACTGCCACAAATAGAACCTGCAAAATTTCACCACCAGCAAGCGGACTTACCAGTGTTTGCGGGATAATATTCATGAAGAAGTCAGTAATATTGGTGGCATGAGCCTTCTCAACGTAAGTATTTACCTTATCACTGACTAAAGTTGCCGGGTCAATGTTTAGACCTTTACCTGGTTGAATAATGTTTGCCACAATCATACCAACCACAAGTGCAAGACTTGAGAAAGTAATGAAATACAGCATTGCTTTACCAGTCACGCGTCCAACCCGACTCATGTTCGTCATGCTGGCAATACCGGTAACCACAGTCAAAAAGATTACGGGAGCAATAATCATTTTAACGATTTTGATGAATGCATCACCGAGCGGTTTTAAGCTCTGTCCAAGCTCAGGGTAAAAATGACCAATTAAAATGCCTAAAATAATTGCAAAGATGACCTGTACATACAAAATTTGGTGAAATTTCTGTTTTTTCTGTACGGTTTCTTGGTCAAGGGTATTGAAATCCATTATCTAAATACCTGTTCGATGGGGATAAAAAAATAAAATATAAAGCGTGCACCACAAGCTGCTTTAAAGGAAGTGAAGCCATTGTAAAGAATAAAAAACACCCTGTGTTATAAATTTAGAAAATGTAAAATTTAAAAACCATGTATATTTTTGTATATAAAGTCTATCTTTTTCTGCAT
>NZ_JBIUCP010000097.1:0-2176 GCF_044538765.1 Acinetobacter sp. ABJ-A23_2 | reverse complement strand
ATGTAAAAATGATCACATTACTTAATGTTTTTAAGTTGTAGGTCAAAAACTCGAAAACATTAAGTAAAAAGAATTATACAAAAATCATTTAAATCAATAATATAAAAGGAATGAATATATGCCTGAGATACAAATTATTGCCAAGGACAGTCACAAAACCTTGGTAACAACAGAGGGAACTTCTGCAAAACTTTCAGAAGCATCAGTTGTGTTGGTAAAAGTGGCTGCCAGTGATGTATTGGTAGTAAATAGGGAGGGTACCAATGCAGTAATTCGCCTAAAAAATGGTGAAACTATTGTTATTGAAGGCTTCTTTAGTGGAACAGCTGAGCCAGCCGATAATAGTCTTGTTTTTCAAGACCAAAATGGCCAACTCATTTGGGCAAAATTTAAAGATGCCGAAAATGATGCGGATGCTGACAGCGATGCAGATGCGGATGCTGACAGCGATGTAGAGCCGCAAGCGCTTTTAGGTGAAGATTTACCAGCAGCTCTACCAGCAGAAGCACCGCAGGCATTAGTGTCTGATGTTATTTACCAACCTATTTCTTCAATTCAGCCATTACTTTATCACGATGCAGGTGTGAACCCATGGTTGTGGGCAGCAGTACCTCTTGTTGCAGGTGGTATCATTGCTGCTGCATCAAATAGTGGTAGCAGTAATGACTCTTCTCCTGCAGATACTACGCCGCCAAATACAAATGGCGTTACTTTCTCTGTTGATCCTGTAACTTCAGATAATATTATTAATTCAACGGAAGCTGCGGGTAATGTTACTGTTACGGGTAGTTTAAAAAATATTCCGACAGATGCTGCAAATACTGTCGTTACCGTAGTTGTTAATGGTGTAACTTACACTGCAAATGTAGACAAAGCAGCAGGTACGTGGAGTGTAGTTGTACCAGGCAGTGGTTTAATTGCAGATAGCGATAAAACAATTGATGCAAAAGTTACTTTTACTGATGCAGCAGGTAACAGCAGCAATATTAATGAGTCAAAATCTTATACAGTAGATACGACAGCTCCAACTGCACCGATAATTGATCCAATCAATGCGACCAATCCAGTCACAGGTACAGCAGAACCAGGTTCAACTGTTAAAGTGACTTTCCCAGATGGTACGACAGCAACTGTAGTTGCGGGCCCTGATGGTAAATGGACTGTGCCGAACCCAGGTGATCTTAAAGATGGTGATAAAGTTACAGCTATTGCAACCGACCCTGCTGGTAACCCATCAACTCCTTCAACTGGTACAGTAGATACAGTTGCACCATCTGTGACTGTCACCACGACATTAACCAATGACAGTACACCTGCATTAAGCGGTACAGTGAATGATCCGACTGCAAAAGTGGTTGTGACTGTAGATGGTGTGAACTATCCGGCAACCAATAATGGCAACGGCACCTGGACACTTGCAGACAATACGCTTCCAGCGTTGACCGATGGTCCACACACCGTGACTGTGACTGCAACTGATCCTGCGGGTAATGTAGGTACAACAGGTGCAGTTGTGACTGTAGATACGACAGCACCAAATGCACCGGTAATTGATCCAATCAATGCGACCAATCCTGTAACTGGTACAGCAGAACCAGGTTCAACAGTTAAAGTAACTTTCCCTGATGGTACGACAGCAACTGTAGTTGCAGGCCCTGATGGTAAATGGACTGTGCCGAACCCAGGTGATCTTAAAGATGGTGATAAAGTTACAGCTATTGCAACCGACCCTGCTGGTAACCCATCAACTCCTTCAACTGGTACAGTAGATGCAGTTGCACCAACTGTGACTGTCACCACGACATTAACCAACGACAGTACACCTGCGTTAAGCGGTACAGTGAATGATCCGACTGCGAAAGTGGTTGTGACTGTAGATGGTGTGAACTATCCGGCAACCAATAATGGCAACGGCACCTGGACACTTGCAGACAATACGCTTCCAGTGTTGACCGATGGTCCACACACCGTGACTGTGACTGCAACTGATCCTGCGGGTAATGTGGGTACAACAGGTGCAGTGGTGACTATCGATACCACAGCTCCAACTGCACCGGTTCTTGATCCAATCAATGCGACTGATCCAGTGACAGGTACAGCAGAAGCGGGATCAACCGTGACTGTGAGCTTCCCTGACGGTACGACAGCAACTGTAGTTGCAGGTCCTGATGGTAAA
>NZ_JBIUCP010000096.1:0-2862 GCF_044538765.1 Acinetobacter sp. ABJ-A23_2 | reverse complement strand
CTCTTATATGACATCTGTTCTTGATCTAATTTTCAAAAGATTTTAATGTGTAACCAATAAGGTGTTTTCATTAGGACTAAGATGTCTTTATTACAAGAAATTCAACATGATGCGACAAATTCAGATATTAGCGTTTCTAATTTATTGCGTAAATGTAAAATTTTAGCTTATAAATTAGGAAATGAAGATTTTAAATCTTGGGTTGAACATGAACTTAATGGTTATCCTAAAGATACTAAACTTTTACCTAATTACAGAATACTAGAAAATGTTTACTCAAAAGGGCATTTTTCAGGTTCCTTTGGAAGTGGGCTAAGAAATGCAGATGTGCCTACTTTTAATTTACCAGAGAAATTAAAAGAAAGTTTAACCAAAGCTCATTTTTTTAGTCCAATTGCTACATTAGAAAATTTAACTAGTGCGACTGCTAGTACATTATCACAAGAATGGAACCCAATAATCTTAGCTGAATATGGAGGTAACATGTATGAAAATTATATTTGTATGCAAGCATGGAAAGTAATCCCAACATCATTTGTTATAGGTATTGTAGATACAATAAAAACTAAAATTCTAAACTTTGTATTGGAAATTGAAATGATTAATCAAGATGCTGGCGATGTAGCTATAAATTCAAATCCTATTCCTCAAGAGAAAATTAATCAAATTTTTAATATCAACATCACAGGGAATGTTCAAAATTTAGCATCAGGTAATAATCAAAGTACAATTGGTCAAAAAGTTGTTAGTGATGATATTTCTCAAGTACTCTGATGTATGCTTAATTAGTAGGAGAATGAAGTTATACAACTTCATAATTAGGTAATATGAAAGCAGTTATCGCATTACAAAAATTAGTTTTAGATCCATCATCTCAAATCAGCGATATATTAAGACATGCATATTTAATTGCTTGTAAATTAAATTTGGATGATTTCAAGAAATGGTGTGAGTTAGAATTAAATGGCTATCAGTCTATCGAGGATTCCAATATTCCTGAATATAGGTATATATTTGGTTCTTTATGTGTAAAAAATTCATTATCTGGACAAACAGCAATTTTTAATGCTGAAGCAATATTTTCTGGTCAAATTATAAAGGATGGCATTTCATTTTTTGAAGGTGCGCTTAAAACTAAATCAGATAGCATCACTCTTGAGGTAAAAAGTGATATAGATAAAATTCTTAGAAGAAACAACCCACAATGTAAAGAGAGTCATTTTATATTTCAAATTCGAACGAGTAAAATTCCTTTTCAAAAAGTATTAGATACAATTAAATTTAAAATTCTAGAACTATCATATCAACTTGAAAAGGAAGGTATTTTAGGGGAGGAGTGGGAGTTTACAGCAACTGAAAAAGAACATGTTTTAAATGTTTATTATAGTATTGACACTGTAAATAGCATGGCAAATCATAACATAGGTTCATTCATTAATAGTGATTAAAAACCGAATTTTGAGTTATGAAATAAAATTATATTTCTTCAAATCAACCTTACACTTGAGAAAAAAATGAGTAGTACTTCTTCCGTTATTAAACTTCAACAATTGGCTCTAGATCCAAATATTCCTATTATTGAACTTTTAAATAACGCATACGTAATTGCTTTAAAATTAGATATTACTGATTTTTCAGATTGGTGCAAAAAAGAACTTCATGGGTACAGAAAAGATGACCAAATTCCTGCTTATAGGTTTTTTCGAGGTAATATATATGCTTCTGATTCATCAGGATTCAAACCTGTTGTTTTATCTGGAGAAAATGCAGAATACTATGAAATGAAAATTATTCGTGATGCAATTACTAATTTACAAAGCCTTAATTCAACGAATGAAAGTCAAATTCTTTTAAAATTAGATCCTGAATTTGAAAAATTTTTCATAGACAAGTTTACTCAAGATGATAGACAACGATTTAGTCGTTTAGGTTTTACAAATAACCCCTATTATGACTTGGTTGCACCGACTTACATGCCTGTTTTAGCTATTAGTAAAGCTCAAATTGAACATGTCTTTGTAATAATACGAGATATTATTTTAAATTGGTCTTTATCTTTAGAAAAGCAAGGTATTTTAGGTGATGGTTTAATTTTTACTAAGCAGGAAAAGCAAATGACACAGCATGTTAATTATAATATTGGTAATGTCGGTAATATGGCTAACCATAATGATAACTCAACAATCAATCAATCATCAACTAATACTGTACAAGTGATAAAAGGCGATTTTAATTCTTTAGCAAACAAGCTAAAAGATTATGGTGTTGAAGAAACGGATATTCAAGATTTAAGAAATGTTATTGAAGTTACACCTCCCCCAACATCTGCTGATGAACTAGGCGAAGGAGTAACTAATTGGCTTGGCAAGATGTCTTTGAAAGCATTAAAAGGTTCTTTGAAAGTTGGAAAAGATGTTGCGATGGGACTTCTAGTTGAAGCTATCACTACTTATTATTGTGGTTAATTAAAAGTCAACATTACACTTGACGGCAAGATGCTTTATTATCAAAACCGTCAAGTACAACACAAACAACTGAAATGAGTTGCGATGACTTAATTAAATTAGAGTGCTTTCATTTGTATCCCATTTAACTTATCTTTAACTAAAACTTAATTCATATAATTTTATGTATAATTTAAGTACACTATTGCACAGGCTTATAGATCAACGTTAAACCGAATTTCATTTCTAAAATAATAATAATTTAATCTTCACAATCAGCTTTTTTATGCATCAACAGAAAAGCTAAACTTTTATGAACCAAATTACCTGATGGAACCTCTTTTCTAGTATCTATAGTTAAATTTATAGACGTTTTCATAAAGAAGTTACCAAGTGAAATACATAGCAAAACTAAGGC
>NZ_JBIUCP010000095.1:0-3009 GCF_044538765.1 Acinetobacter sp. ABJ-A23_2 | reverse complement strand
ATCTCATTGTTAATGAAAAAAAGTTTAGTTTCTTATGGAGTTATGACTATTGAAAAGAAGATAGTGATTCCAAATGAGTATGTTACTGTAAAGCGAACTTTGAAGGTCGATAATTAATATATTTAAGTTATCATCAGTTAGCTTTTCCAAAGGCCTCCATGCCACAACAGAACTTTAATTTTTTGCACTGATTTAAAGTCATCCACCGTTGCATCACATCGATAAGAAAGCTAAGTCAAATGCTCCGCAATGTTATTTTCATCACATCTTATATCCTATTAGTTATGCGATTTGATGCTAAACCACTAGGTGATATTTAAGTATGTAGTACTACTCGAGAATAGTACTGGTAAATGTTGGTTCTACTTCTAGCATTTCACCACGATGGTGTACTTTTACTTAGAGAGATACATGAAAGTAAATTTTATTCTAAAAGATGAGACTAGCCTAAGAAAATTTATATAGAAAAAATGATTAAAACTTTAGTAATAGATTGATGTAATTCATTGATAATTTTTTTATGTCATGTATTTTAGGCTCAAACATAAATAACACGTGATTTTTATACATGAGTAATTTTGATAGTACTAAAGAAAATTTAAGTGACATTTTAAAGAAAATTGTTGAGGGGAAATTACAGTTACCTGACTTTCAGCGTGGTTGGGTCTGGGACGATGCTCATATCAAATCATTGTTAGTAAGCATTGCACGGTCATTCCCTGTAGGTGCCGTAATGCTTCTCGAAACAGGTGGAGATGTAAAATTTCAAGTACGACCTATTGAAAATGTGGAACTTGACAGAAATGATATAGAGCCTGAAGAGCTGATTTTGGATGGTCAACAGCGCTTAACCTCTCTAACACAAGTACTGAAATTAGATAAACCAGTTAAGACATTTGATGAAAAGGGAAGAGTGATCAAACGTCATTATTATATTGATATTGAAATGGCATTGAGTGGTAATTTAGAAGATGCTTTTATTTCAGTAGACGAAGACAAAATTGTTAAAACAAATTTTGGTCGGGATGTTCAGACGAAAGAAAACGGCCAATTCGAAAAGATAGAGTTGGATTTTTCTACTATTGAAAAAGAGTGTAAAGCATTCTTTTTCCCATGTAATCGAATTTTTAATGCCAATGAATGGGAAGTAATTTTATTTAGAAACCATGCAAACAGAATTCAAGAATATATGGACTTCAGAGAAAAAGTTCTCGAAAGCTTTAGAAAGTATGCACTTCCAGTAATCAAATTGAATAAAGAGAATTCTAAAGAAGCAGTTTGTTTGGTATTTGAAAAAGTAAATACAGGTGGTGTTCCATTATCTGTATTTGAACTTGTCACAGCGACATTCGCTGCTGAAGGATATAATCTTAGAGATGATTGGTATGGGCATCCAGAGCGTAATCCAATTGGTCGTGCTAAAAGATTAAGTGATAAAGAACCTATATTAAAGCTGGTAGAACCGACTGATTACTTACAAGCTATTAGCTTATTAAGTACATTGCAACAGAAAAAAGCTGATATCGCAGCCAATAAAACTGGTAAATTTAGTACCCCAGTAAGTGCAAAGCGCGCAGCAATCTTAGGAATGTCATTAACTGATTATGAAAAATGGTCAAATGATATTGAATATGGTTTTATATTAGTTGCTAAGTTCCTGCGTAAGGAATGTTTTTTCTTCACTAAAGATTTACCATATCGTACACAGTTGGTACCTCTAGCATCGATTCTGGCATTACTTAAAGAAAGATGGTTAGAACCAAAAATCTATGAAAAGTTAAGTCAATGGTTTTGGTGTGGGGTACTTGGTGAGTTGTATGGTGGTGCGGTAGAAACACGTATCGCCAATGATCTAGAAGATCTTAGTAATTGGGTTTTAAATCCAGATCATGAGATCAGAACAATTCAAGAAGCATCATTCCAAGCACAACGCTTGAAAACGTTAAAATCTCGTTTGAGTGCAGCATATAAAGGTTTAAATACTTTGGTATCGAGAGAGGGTGCACAAGACTTCTTTTGGAAGGAGTCTGTTCAAAATTTAGATGTAGAAGAAGTTGCATTGGATATTCATCATATTTTTCCGAAGAAATGGTGTGAAGATAATGGGAAGCCTTCAAAAATATATGACTCTATCCTTAATAAAACACCAATTTCTTATAAAGCAAATCGTATGATAGGTGGTAAGGCACCATCGAAATATCTTAATGACTTGCAAAATCATAAGACTGTGTTGATGGATGATATGGGTATGAACAAGATCTTAACTACACACTTTATTGATCCTGAGTTATTAAGAGCTGACGATTTTGACGCCTTTATTGAGGCTCGCCAACAGCAGCTACTTAAGATCATTTCTAAAGTAATGGGTAAAACACTTTCAGATGATAATATCGTTTAATGGCTTATTAAGGGGGGGCTTTAGCTCCCTTAATTTTAGTATTCTATTTTTTAAATATTTTTGAAAATGATAGATTATTATAGTCATTATGCAGATTTTATTTGAAGTAACTCCATACTTCCCCCAAGGCCCCCGTGCCACAACAGAACTTTAATTTTTTGCGCTGATTTAAAGTCATCCACCATTGCGACACAGAGATAAGGGAGCTAAGCCAAACGCTTAGCCCATGTCTTCTTTATCGCAACGCCGCATCACACTAAAAAAAGTAGGGGCAAAGTCCTGTGGGAGAGCAGGACTTTGCAAACTGACATGTTCTAGACGTTGCATGAGCTTATGCGAATACACTTGTTCAAGCCGTTGGTATATACAGTCGCAACTGGCTTGGGTGTGCCCACCCGACAGGCAAATTTTTTCAAAATCCTGCTGAGTGCGAATGTCGCAACCAGAAACGCTGTAATCGCCTACAACAAGGCCTAAAACTAAAATAGTTTTATAAAATTTCATATTATTCTCGTGATGATTTGGGGATATCTCAATGAGAAAAAATAAACCGCTATATTTTAAGTTTTAATATCATTTTTAAAGGCAATAGTTAACCCGCCTATAAAAGC
>NZ_JBIUCP010000094.1:0-3649 GCF_044538765.1 Acinetobacter sp. ABJ-A23_2 | reverse complement strand
ATATTTAATAAATCTTTATAAATTTTAACCAAATAAATTTAATTTTTGTCATGAGCCCGACATGACTCTTACTATGGATCGGGGGGAGAAATAATGAATAACCTATTGAGCACAATAAACTATTGTCCAGCAATAAGAACTAGTAGATTTGAACTAGCGGCACTTACCGAACTTGATAAGGAAGTTAAACAGAAAGTCGCCCCGTTATTAATATTGAGAAGTAATTCAGAATCACTTAAAGATATTGAACGCTTCTTGAGCGACTGGGATGGTGGACCATTATTTGTTGATAATTCCAGATATACACTTGATCAAGTCTCAGGTATTGCTCCTCTATTAGACAATTCAGAGAACCATTATGAATACAAATATAATTTTTTCGAAAATTTATCTCAGCTAAACTCGAATATAAAGCCAATAGTAGGTTTTAATGCATTAGACGATGCTAGGTCTGTAACACAGTTTGCATTAAAAGTATTAGATAAATTTGATTATTTAGGAATCAGATTAGAAATAGATCATATTGATAGCACAACTTTAGATAAAAAGCTTGGTATTTTCTCATCTATCATGAATGCAATTCCTGATGAGAAAATAAATAAAATCCTTCTTATTATTGATATATGCTCAATCGAAGTCATACCTTCTTTAAGTGCAGAAAGTGCAGTGATGAAATGTTTGAACAGAGCTATATCATATGAAATTAAGAATATCTTAACTTTAAGTACCTCTTGGCCTAATAATCGTCCCAATAAAAATGAAGAATTAGAGATTAGAAATTTAGATCCAATTTGGCAAGCTTATTTCGCACAATTAGTAAATAAGTCAAATCCAGCTATTAGATGTATATATGGTGATTACGCCTCTACGAATCCATTAAGAGATATTTCAGATGATTACGATCCTGCAAAAATGAGTCTACCTATACCTTTTGCAGGTTATGCCTTTGACTTAGGCTGGATTCAATATCGTTACGGTAAGAGCGGAGAATGGGAGCAATTAATTGAAGTAGCAAAGCGAATTGTTGAAACTGTACACTTTAAGGAACATGGTGAGAATTTTTGTTAGGGAAATCGAAGAATTCACGCAATTAGTCGATGTACTGAAGAACCCAAAACAAATTCTGTATGGAATAAAATTCGGATTAATCAACATATTACTCTTTTGAATAAGCTGTTAACCGAAGACCTTTACAACAAATTACTTACTCCAAAAGATGAAGATGAATAAATTTCAATCAACTAAAGAATAAGCTCTATCTCTAGTTTTAAGACATTTTAAAACAAAATCGTTAATTACATTCATATCAATATTTGATGCTATTCGTTCCCTTATAACTTTCTTATTATCAGATGAGCGAATAGCCAAGTTATTTAAATATGCCAATTCTTTAAGTTCATCCTTCCATAAAAAACTTGTTAAATCAAAAGCATTAATATTTTTATTTGGACTAGCATTTTTATAAATTGCAATTGTACCATGGTCATCAACCATTAAAATTCCAATATGATTTTCAGTAGTTTCAATTGCTTTTTTTAGATGAGAGCTATGACAACATAACCAAACTTCATTGAAAACATTGCTATAAGCTAACATTTGCTTATCCCAACGTTTTAAAGAATCTGCCTTAGATTTAATTTCAAATCCGACTAGACGACCATTGGCCAAAACTAAGTCAGCTCGGAAAGTTGTTTCAACTGATGATTCAGGAGTTCTATTGTAAAAACCTAACTCATTAATAAGCATATCATTATGTTTTAATTCAGCTTTATCTTTAAGCCAATTGGTTAAATTAATTCTAATTTCGTCAGGCCCAAGTGCATTTTCAGTGTAAAACATAAAGTATCCTCCGTTACTTTTGCCTCCATGCAAAAAGTGGAAAAGATTCTAACAAACCAGTATGATTTTTCAATCGTCCATTAGTACTTAAAAAATTATTGTTCTGTTTATTAGTAATCTAATATGCATCTGCTGCTATGACAATAGATTATTTATATTAGAATTAATTGTAGATAATCTCATACATTTTTTAGAATCATATTCTGTTAGTAATTTTGAAAAATAATGAGAAAAACATTCAAAGTAACTCAAGATTTTTGTAAAAAAATATTCGACACCACTTCGTCACCATTAAAATATAACCTGTTGTTATTTAATATTTATTATAACCTTGCCAAGGTTAGGGTCGCGAGTTCGAATCTCGTCCCTCTCTCCAAAATTTAAAGACCACTTAATTCGAAAGAATTAGGTGGTTTTTTATTGGCTATTGGTTAGCTTTGACTACTCAAAATAGTCAAAATTCGCATTAAAAAACGCTTTATATTTCCGTTGCAACACTACGAAATTTGGAGGTTATTATGCAAAAGCCAGTTAAACGCGGGGACGGAGTGGCGCATCACTGTTCGTTATCTAGGCAAACGTTATACGGCTACTCGAGATACAGCGAGTAAGTGTGAACAATGGGCCGCTAAAAAATTATTAGAATTACGATCTTAACAGGCTAATCCTGAGTCTGAAAAAATCCATATCTCCTTCTATGCCCTTTTTGAACAGTACTATCAAGAAGAAGGCAGAAAAATGAAGAGTGCCCGCTTAATTGTTCAAATACTTAAATGCCTAAAGAAGAAAGAATAATGAAAATATAATTAATATTTTATGATTAAACCCATCATTAAGTTTTTATTGATATTGAAATTAAAAATTAGCTTAAAAGTATATTATCGCAAGTCTCCCCCCATTGAGGAGACTTCTAAGTATTAAATGAATTAAGGATGAATTTTTTTCAATCCATCTTCTACAGCAAATTTAGCTTCCTCCCACTGTAAACGTGAACTGCCTTTAACTTGTTCCCATTTAGTTTTCAATTTAGATTCAACCTCGGAAAAATTAATTTCTGCATTATTATCTACACGATTTTCATAACCTAAACGATAAGCCACCCGATAATCACGATCATATTCTAGATTCTTGTCTTCAGTATAATATGGCATTTTTTTATAGTTTTCTCGCCAATAATTATCTTCTTCTTGCCAAGAATTACTATCATCTTTTTGATTATTTGTTTGAGCTATATCATTACCTGCTATTCCCCCTACTACACCACCAATAATCCCTCCAACAACAGCACCTGGAGGCCCCCCAACAACACCGAATGCAGCACCTATAGCCGCTCCTCCCAAGGTTCCTGCACTTACAGCTGCCAAATCTTCTCCCCCTTCATTCATATCAGGTACATGATTGTCATTGGTCGGTGGTGAGTTTAAATCTGGACGAGCATTATCATTTGTGGATGAAGTATCTTGTATTGGTTTGCTATTTAATACATTACTATTGGAAGATGGCTCTTTTTGAGTCGTATGATTACCATCTGTATTTGATTGTTTTGTATTTACCATTTTCTTACTCCCTATATTTTAAAATCTAGTGTCTTTCAAAAGAACTAGAATATTAAAATAACTTTTGAAATATGCTTGACAATTATTATTATAATTCACCTTTAGGTTAGTTATGTTTCATAAATACCCCTATTAAGTAAGAAGATGTTATTAATTAAAGAAATTATTTCTCATTAATAAAAATTCTTATTCAAATAGTCTTCACAATTATATAATCCTTCACCCCATAATCATTATATTTCACTAGATTAAAC
>NZ_JBIUCP010000093.1:0-3906 GCF_044538765.1 Acinetobacter sp. ABJ-A23_2 | reverse complement strand
AAAGAGGGCGGTTACCACGGTGTGGCCGATGACTGGGGTGAAGTCGTAACAAGGTAGCCGTAGGGGAACCTGCGGCTGGATCACCTCCTTAACGAAAGATTGACGATTGGTAAGAATCCACAACAAGTTGTTCTTCATAGATGTATCTGAGGGTCTGTAGCTCAGTTGGTTAGAGCACACGCTTGATAAGCGTGGGGTCACAAGTTCAAGTCTTGTCAGACCCACCATGACTTTGACTGGTTGAAGTTATAGATAAAAGATACATGACTGATGATGTAAGCTGGGGACTTAGCTTAGTTGGTAGAGCGCCTGCTTTGCACGCAGGAGGTCAGGAGTTCGACTCTCCTAGTCTCCACCAGAACTTAAGATAAGTTCGGATTACAGAAATTAGTAAATAGAGATTTCGGTCTTGGTTTATTAACTTCTGTGATTTAAGTATCACGGTATTAAGCATGACCTGACGAAGGCGTGTTTATTCATTAACAGATTGGCAAAATTGAGTCTGAAATAAATTGTTCACTCAAGAGTTTAGATTAAGCAATTAATCTAGATGAATTGAGAACTAGCAAATTAACTGAATCAAGCGTTTTGGTATATGAATTTAGATTGAAGCTGTACAGTGTTTAAGTACACAGTACTCTAAACTGAAATGTTGAAGTTACTAACTTGTAGGTAACATCGACTGTTTGGGGTTGTATAGTCAAGTAATTAAGTGCATGTGGTGGATGCCTTGGCAGTCAGAGGCGATGAAAGACGTGATAGCCTGCGAAAAGCTCCGGGGAGGCGGCAAATATCCTTTGATCCGGAGATGTCTGAATGGGGGAACCCACCTACTTTAAGGTAGGTATTGCAACATGAATACATAGTGTTGCAAGGCGAACGAGGGGAAGTGAAACATCTCAGTACCCTTAGGAAAAGAAATCAATTGAGATTCCCTCAGTAGCGGCGAGCGAACGGGGATCAGCCCATTAAGTTATGTGTGTTTTAGTGGAACGCTCTGGGAAGTGCGAACGTAGAGGGTGATATTCCCGTACACGAAAGGGCACACATAATGATGACGAGTAGGGCGAGGCACGTGAAACCTTGTCTGAATATGGGGGGACCATCCTCCAAGGCTAAATACTCCTGACTGACCGATAGTGAACCAGTACCGTGAGGGAAAGGCGAAAAGAACCCCTGTGAGGGGAGTGAAATAGATCCTGAAACCGCATGCATACAAGCAGTGGGAGCACCTTCGTGGTGTGACTGCGTACCTTTTGTATAATGGGTCAGCGACTTATATTCAGTAGCGAGGTTAACCGTATAGGGGAGCCGTAGAGAAATCGAGTCTTAATAGGGCGTTTAGTTGCTGGGTATAGACCCGAAACCAGGCGATCTATCCATGAGCAGGTTGAAGGTTGGGTAACACTAACTGGAGGACCGAACCCACTGTCGTTGAAAAGCCAGGGGATGACTTGTGGATAGGGGTGAAAGGCTAATCAAGCCTGGTGATAGCTGGTTCTCCCCGAAAGCTATTTAGGTAGCGCCTCGGACGAATACCATAGGGGGTAGAGCACTGTTTCGGCTAGGGGGTCATCCCGACTTACCAAACCGATGCAAACTCCGAATACCTATGAGTACTATCCGGGAGACAGACTGCGGGTGCTAACGTCCGTAGTCAAGAGGAAAACAATCCAGACCGCCAGCTAAGGCCCCAAAATCATAGTTAAGTGGGAAACGATGTGGGAAGGCATAGACAGCTAGGAGGTTGGCTTAGAAGCAGCCACCCTTTAAAGAAAGCGTAATAGCTCACTAGTCGAGTCGGCCTGCGCGGAAGATGTAACGGGGCTAAAACTATGTGCCGAAGCTGCGGATTTGACATTAGTCAAGTGGTAGGGGAGCGTTCTGTAAGCCGATGAAGGTGTATTGAGAAGTATGCTGGAGGTATCAGAAGTGCGAATGCTGACGTGAGTAACGACAAAACGGGTGAAAAACCCGTTCGCCGAAAGACCAAGGGTTCCAGTCCAACGTTAATCGGGGCTGGGTGAGTCGACCCCTAAGGCGAGGCCGAAAGGCGTAGTCGATGGGAAATTGGTTAATATTCCAATACTTCTGTGTAATGCGATGAGAGGACGGAGAAGGTTAAGTCAGCCTGGCGTTGGTTGTCCAGGTGGAAGGATGTAGGTATGTATCTTAGGCAAATCCGGGGTACTCTATACTGAGATCCGATAGCAAGCTGTACTTGTACAGTGAAGTGGCTGATACCATGCTTCCAGGAAAAGTCTCTAAGCTTCAGTTACACAGGAATCGTACCCGAAACCGACACAGGTGGTCAGGTCGAGTAGACCAAGGCGCTTGAGAGAACTCTGCTGAAGGAACTAGGCAAAATGGTACCGTAACTTCGGGAGAAGGTACGCTGTTGTTGGTGATGGAACTTGCTTCCTGAGCTGATGACAGCCGCAGAAACCAGGCCGCTGCAACTGTTTATTAAAAACATAGCACTCTGCAAACACGAAAGTGGACGTATAGGGTGTGATGCCTGCCCGGTGCTGGAAGGTTAATTGATGGGGTTAGCGTAAGCGAAGCTCTTGATCGAAGCCCCAGTAAACGGCGGCCGTAACTATAACGGTCCTAAGGTAGCGAAATTCCTTGTCGGGTAAGTTCCGACCTGCACGAATGGCATAATGATGGCGGCGCTGTCTCCAGCAGAGGCTCAGTGAAATCGAAATCGCTGTGAAGATGCAGTGTACCCGCGGCTAGACGGAAAGACCCCGTGAACCTTTACTGCAGCTTGACACTGAACTTTGACCTTACTTGTGTAGGATAGGTGGGAGGCTTTGAAGTTGGAACGCTAGTTCCAATGGAGCCGTCCTTGAAATACCACCCTGGTAATGTTGAGGTTCTAACTCTGTCCCGTTATCCGGGACGAGGACCGTGTCTGGTGGGTAGTTTGACTGGGGCGGTCTCCTCCTAAAGAGTAACGGAGGAGTACGAAGGTGCGCTCAGCGTGGTCGGAAATCACGCGTAGAGTATAAAGGCAAAAGCGCGCTTAACTGCGAGACCCACAAGTCGAGCAGGTACGAAAGTAGGTCTTAGTGATCCGGTGGTTCTGTATGGAAGGGCCATCGCTCAACGGATAAAAGGTACTCTGGGGATAACAGGCTGATACCGCCCAAGAGTTCATATCGACGGCGGTGTTTGGCACCTCGATGTCGGCTCATCTCATCCTGGGGCTGAAGCAGGTCCCAAGGGTATGGCTGTTCGCCATTTAAAGAGGTACGCGAGCTGGGTTTAGAACGTCGTGAGACAGTTCGGTCCCTATCTACCGTGGGCGCTGGAAATTTGAGAGGATCTGCTCCTAGTACGAGAGGACCAGAGTGGACGAACCTCTGGTGTACCGGTTGTGACGCCAGTCGCATCGCCGGGTAGCTATGTTCGGAAGGGATAACCGCTGAAAGCATCTAAGCGGGAAGCCTACCTCAAGATAAGATTTCCCTAGGAATTTATTCCTCTAAAGAGCCGTTCGAGACTAGGACGTTGATAGGTTGGATGTGGAAGCATAGTGATATGTGAAGCTGACCAATACTAATTGCTCGTGAGGCTTGACTATACAACACCCAAGCAGTTGTATATAAAGCATCAATCGATTCATAAATCTACAAAGAAACTTGATTTAGTTATTCCACTAGATAAAATGAACAAGTCAGATTCAATCAGCCCAATCTGTAAAGATTTGGAAAACGCTTCGGCAGTCAATAAGACCAAAGCAAGTATCCATAAACAGTTGTGCTGGCGACCATAGCAAGAGTGAACCACCTGATCCCTTCCCGAACTCAGAAGTGAAACCTCTTAGCGCTGATGGTAGTGTGGGGTTACCCATGTGAGAGTAAGTCATCGCCAGCTCATTATTCCAAACACCCCAATCTC
>NZ_JBIUCP010000092.1:0-5194 GCF_044538765.1 Acinetobacter sp. ABJ-A23_2 | reverse complement strand
ATATATTGTATTTACTCATCAAATCATTACAGTAGATATTGTTAGGCTCTAATTTTTTACTATTTCAGGCTCAGTGTTTTTCACTAGAGCCATTTCAAGTTTTTGGAACGAGTTTTTTATTATAAAAATTTTAAAAATGTCTTTTGAAAATTTATTTTGTCTTAGCCTAACTAACTGGTCAGATTAAAATCAATTCGTAAAGTACTTAGTAAGGATGAGGTGATCGACGTTACCTATAAAGATGTGCAACATCAAGTTGATGAGTGGTTATAATTGAGAGTGAGTTAATCAAGCTAGCAAATTTACTAGCTTGACTTTAAAAATATTATTTAACACTCGCCGTAACCATTACTTCGACTAATACTTGCGGACGTGCTAAATCTGCTTGAATAGCCGCGCGTGCTGGTGCTGCACCATCTGGTAACCATGCTTCCCAACATTCATTGAACACTGCAAAATCTTCAGCAATGTTTTTAATCCAAATTTGTGCAGTTAAAATACGGCCTTTATCACTACCAGCTTGTTCCAGTAAAGCATCAATTTTTGCTAGAACTTCTAAAGTTTGTTGCTTAGCATCAGCATCTAAAGTTGTTGGTACTTGACCCGAAACATACACTAAACCGTTATGAAGGACACAACCTGATAAACGTGCATTTGTGTCAATACGTTGAATGTCATGACTCATTTTATTTCTCCAGAGATAAACCATCTAATGTAATTGGTGATGTTGCTTGGCTTATTAATTGACTAATGACCATGGCACAACCAGCGGCCAATGTGAAACCTAAACTACCTTGGCCAATATTTGCCCATAAATTCAAATATTTCGTACGACCCAGAATGGGTAAACCGGTAGGGGTGGATGGACGTAAACCACTCCATTCTTGTGCAGTATTTACACCCAATAAATCGGGAAATGTTTTTCGTACCGTATCTTTCAATGCATTTATACGTTCTTTTCGAATGTAGATATCTTGATAGCCAATATCGACCATTGCGGCAATGCGAAGCTGATTCCCCAATTTTGCATATACAATTTTATTTGCATAATCGGTTACGCTCATATTGGGTACAACATTGGTTTTTTCTGGGAATGGTAGAGTCAGGCTATATCCTTTTAATGGATAAACTGGGACTGAAATATCTACCATATTAAAAAGTGCAGTACTGCTATTGCCCGCAGCAACGACAAATTCATCTGCTTCTATACGTCCTTGATTTGTTTCAATTGCAGTAATTTTATTATTTTCCGCAAAAAAATCTGTCACTTCATGTGTATATAAGCATGTGAAGTTACTACTCTTTTCTAGTGCTTTATACAAAGCTAAACAGAATTTGTAGCAATCTGCTGTTTCATCATCAGGTGTATAAATTGAACCCACTAATGTAGATTCAATACCTTTCAAGGCAGGTTCAAGTTGAACAGTTTCTTCTGATGACAGCACTTTTTGAACAGTTGGATCTATCCCTGTTGCTGCTTTTCTAAAAGTTTTTTCATCACGATGAATAATCATTTTTCCTGATTTTACCCAGTCAAAATCATCAATTTCATCACGCCATTTAGACATAACATTTTGACTATATAGGGATAACCGTAAAATATGATTACCGTTCACAATATTGTCTTTACGATTACATGCCATGAGGAATTGGAATAACCAAGACCATTGAAGAGGTGAAAAATTCAATTTAAAGTTTAAAGGCGAATGAGCTTTTCCTAACCATTGTAGCGCCTGAAACGGCACGCCCGCATCTGCTAAAGGTGCAACATAGCGATAACTGAGTTGACCACCATTTGCAAAACTTGTCTGGCAGCCAATCTTGTCATTCGCTTCCACTATTGTAACTTTATGACCTGCTTGAATAAGTGCATAGGCTGTACTTAAACCAATGACTCCACCACCAATGACAACGACATGTTTTTTCATTCTTCCATGCTATATTTGCAACACACATTTGTATTAAAGAAGAAGAAAAAGGGTTAAACAAATGAGTTTTTACATAGTACTCATAACTTTTGGTTAACCGATGGCGTCATCGAAGCAATTTCTCTTTTTATTAATTCAATAAAATCTTCAGTCGCTTTGGTCGTACTTACATTGGCATTTTTTAAAATATAAATTGTGGTATACAAACTTGGTTTTATTGGGTGAATCATATGATTTGGTAAGGAGTGTGCAGCAGTATAAATATCGGTAATGCTACATCCTAAACCTTCGCGTACCAGTTCACTCGCCATATAGTAAGTTTGTACATTCACAATACTTTTATTAAATGTTCTGTACTTTTTTACGACTTGCATGAGAGAGTCTGCGTAGGGTTGAATCCACCTGTTTTCATCAATTGAATGAATATCTTGCTTTGCATCAATAGGCTTAGAGTCAATGTAAACCAAAGGAATTTCCAGAACAGGTGTGGCAATAATGCCATGCTGAGTATGGGGCTGGAACGTCACCGCAATATCAATTTCACGTCTTAATAATTTTTGCTCTAGTGCTTGAGTATGATCGGTACCAATATTGACAAAAACATCAGGGTATTTTTTTAGAAATTTTGCAGTTAATTTGGGAATGAGGCTTAAACCTAAACTGGGTAAACATCCGAGTGTGATTTGACCTTGAGTATTTCTTGCTAAATTATCCGTCAACTTATTTAATTCATTTATTTTTTCATAAATTGGCTTAATTTCATCATACAAAGTATAGGCTTCTTTGGTTGGCTGTAATTTTCCTTTGACCCGTTTAAATAGTGCAAAACCAAGCCGTTGCTCTGCATGTTTGAGCAATTTACTTGCGGCAGGCTGTGAAATACATAACGATGATGCAGCCTCTGTGAGTGAACCAAAAAGCATGACTAAATAGAATATCTCTAGGTGTCGAAGATTCATAAATGAGCACATAACTAATAGTTATAGGTAATCTATTAGAATTCATTATTTAATGTCAATGAACCCTTGTAAATTGGTGTGAAATTCAATGCCCAATGATCAAGGAGTGATACATATGTCAGTTGAGCAATCTTCTATAACAATACCTAATATAAGGACACCTAAAAATATTGCCCTTATCACCATTATTATTCTTAGCTTAGCTTTAGCATTTTATGCAAAAGGCCTACCAATAGAGGAGGTCGGTTTAATTGGGTTATTGCCTATTTTTGCCTTGGCGCTCTTAACTGTTATCGGTCTCGATATTGTCCTTGCTGTTATTATTGCAATTATTATCAGCGTGATAATGACATCTACCAGTGTATTTGAATTAGGTGGAATCCTTGCAAAGTCTACGGGCTCATTTATTGCGACTGTAGGTCTTATTATTATGTTAGGTGCTGGGGTTGGTGAAGTTGCCAATCGAACTGGTGCAGCGAGAGAATTGGTCAAATTTATTGTCAATAAAGTTGGGCTTTCAAGTATTCCTCGAGTCAAACTTGGCATCATGATTTCATCAGTTGTTATTTGTGGTTCATTGGGTACTATGGCAGGTGGTAATGCCATTATTGTTGCTGTCATTATTCCCATTGCTGCTGCAGTTGGTTTAACACCGCCCACCGTTGCATTACTTTTGATGACAGCAGGTTCTGTCGGTCTCTTTATAGGACCTTTTACACCAAGTACAGTGACTATTTTAGAGTTGGGAGGCTTGACCTACCCGCAATATTTGAGCACTTGTGCCATACCTATGAGTGTTGTCACACTTCTTACAGGTTGGTTCATGTCTGGCTATATCCAAAAGTGGACTTTTGGAAAATATACCTATAATGAAAATTTCTTAGAATCTTCTGAAAAAATAGAAAGTGTCTCTGAATTGAAAAGAAGTAAACGTGCAGCGATTGTATTTATTGGCACAATTATCGTGATGGCAATTCTTGGAATTATTTTTAAAGCAGGCTTTAGTTTTGCAATTATTGTGATGCTTACTGTTGCCACTTTAACTGGGTTAGTTGCAGGTTTTAGTCCTAAGCAGATTTTAGAAGCACTCTACGAGGGATGCGGTAAATTAGTCTGGATGTTTATTCTTTACTGGTTATACAATCCAATTTTAGTTCTTGTTGAAAAACTTAATGCTTACCAAACACTATTAGATAATGCGACACCGTATTTGGTCGACTTAAGTCCTGCTATGCTGTGTTTTGGTATTTTCTTATTTAATATTGTGGGGCATATTCCAGGGGCAGCTGTTGCACAAATGACCTTTACCAATAAAATTTTTGGACCAATTTTACTGGCAAATGGCGTTCCACCTGTTGCGGTTACAGCAGTTTTATTATCAAGTTCCCAAGTAGACTGGTTTGGTCCTTTTCCATCTTCTGATATGTTTGGTCAAATGGGCTTAGCACGTTCAAGTCAACTGAAATACATGCTATATGGTGGTTGGGCCATAGTGATCGCAAATATTTTACTCTTTGCGGTATTGTTTCAAATTTTGAATTAGCTCCTACAAATTAAAGCTATTTCTTATTTAAATAAATTTCAAAAGCCTCTTAAACTAGAAATTTTAAGAGGCTTTATTTTTACGACAATAACAACTTCATCTAAGAGAGTAGGAGTTCAAATTTCAATCTATTCGCTTTTAATAAGAAGAGAACCCTATACAGTCCAATCTAATCAATTTTTAAATATTATAATTTCTTATATTTTTTAAGAGGTAATGATCTTTATCTTTCTCAATTATGAAATTAAAGTTAGCTTTTCGTATGGAAATTTTTTTTAAGGTTTGAACTATTTCATAGGGAATAGGAGAGTACTTTGTAATACCATTAACTTCATAAAACCCTTTCGACTTTCCATTATCTGTTTTTATACCATCCAACTCTCCATAAACTATTGTGATTTCTCTTTTATATTCCATTAGAAAAAGCCAAATCAATGATGAATAAAAGCTATAAGGTTTGGAAATTTCATCTTTAAATTCATTTCCATATATTTTTTTGACTGCTTGATCTGAATATATTGCTGGGCATAACAAAATCAATCGATCAATTTGAAACTTTTTCGCTAAATTAATTGCAATATAACCGCCTAAACTATATCCAATAACAATATCCACTTTTTTTAGAAGGCTGTAAAAAACCATACTTTCATTTATGTTCTGAGATAAACATGATTTCGTTTCACTCGTATTATTTAAGCCACTTAAATTGAATGAAAGCGTTCCAATATTTTTACTTCTAAGTAGATTTTCCAAAGGACTTAAAG
>NZ_JBIUCP010000091.1:0-5334 GCF_044538765.1 Acinetobacter sp. ABJ-A23_2 | reverse complement strand
AACTTATTTATTAAAAAATAACCAATCAAAATATATAAAAATATAATGTTATTCTTGTTTTTTAATTGAAAGGTGCTATATTTCCACCGCACTACTTGATCAGAATAAAAGCACTGAAAAGTAAGCAATCTATACTTATAGGATATTTCGGGGATTTCATGAAAAAATTTATTTTTATAGCGACAGCTACGCTTTTTAATATTACAGCAGCACAAGCAGCGGACGGTACAATTACTATTAATGGTTTAGTAACTGATAATACTTGTACAATTGATACAGGTGATAAAAACCTTACTGTGAATTTACCTACAGTATCATCTCAATCTTTAAAAAATGCAGGTGATGTTGCTGGTCGCACTCCTTTTCAAATCAATTTAACCAATTGTGCTTCAGCTGGAAAAGTTGCGACTTATTTTGAACCAGGCGCAACTGTCGATTTTAATACTGGCCGCTTATTAAACCAAGCTACCTCTGGTGCAGCTGCTAATGTCAATATTCAACTATTAGGGAGCAATAATGCAGTAATTCCTGTACTTGCTAAAGGAATTTCAGGTGCACAGGATAACTCTCAATGGGTAAATGTTTCTGCTGGTGGTAATGCTGATCTTAATTATTATGCTGAATATTATGCGACTGGTGCATCTACTGCTGGTACTGTAACTTCACAAGTAAAATACACGATTATTTATCAATAATTTAAAACCAGCTTCTATTATTAAATAGAAGCTATATCTCATCTATTATTTGTTATTGAGAATATGACTCATGCTTTTTCGTGGTCGTAAATTTTTTTGGGGAATGGCTTGTCTTCAAGCCGTAATTGCTACTACAGGACATGCTGAAATAGTACTTCATGGTACACGTGTAATATACCCATCGGACGCCCGAGAAGTCAGCTTACAGCTCAGCAATAATGGTACAGCTCCTTCTCTTGTTCAAGCTTGGATTGATGACGGAAATGCTAAATCGACTCCCGATGAGTCGAATGTACCCTTTATTATTACACCTCCTATTTCACGCATCGAACCATCTAAAGGTCAAACTTTACGAATTACTGCGCTACCCAATGCGTCTCAATTAAACCAAAATAAAGAAAGTGTTTTCTGGCTTAATGTATTAGATATTCCCCCAAGACCAGAAGGGAAAAAACAAGAAAATAATGAAGCATTACCTAATAATTTTCTTCAATTAGCGATTCGTT
This sequence comes from Acinetobacter sp. ABJ-A23_2, assembly GCF_044538765.1. Classification (NCBI taxonomy): domain Bacteria; kingdom Pseudomonadati; phylum Pseudomonadota; class Gammaproteobacteria; order Moraxellales; family Moraxellaceae; genus Acinetobacter; species Acinetobacter sp. ABJ-A23_2. The sequence continues at coordinate 4,133 of NZ_JBIUCP010000091.1, read as the reverse complement.
CACGAATTAAATTCTTTTATCGACCAGTAAATTTAAAAGAAAATATTGATACTTTTAGTGAAAAAATCCAGTGGGTAAAAAACGGGGAAACATTGCTTATTAAAAACCCTACTACCTTTTACATTACAATAAGCTCAATTTTTCAAGAACAGAATCATCAAAAAACAGACTTATTAAAACAAGGTCTGATGATTGCTCCATTTTCAGAAGATCAGATAAAAATTAAAAATAGCAATATAACGAATATGAGCTTTGTTTATATAAATGATTACGGCGGGCGAATTGAAAAAACAATAAAGTTCTAAACCTATCTATCTTTTTAAAAACTTAAACACCTATTTATGAATAGGCATAAAGACTATGTCAGAATGGTTCATGCTCAGCACATGCTTTAAAAAGCGCACTAGTTATTATCTAGTATTAAGCATAGCGATTAATGTGCCCTTAGTCGCATATGCATCAGATAATATGAGTGGGCAAAATATACTAAAAGCAGACTTTGATACTAACTTTTTAGTAGGAAATGCACAGAAAATCGACATTGGTCGATTTAAATACGGCAATCCTATTTTACCGGGCGAATATAGTCTTGATGTATATATTAATGGACAATGGTTAGGTAAAAGAAAGTTTGTTTTTAAAACTACAAGTTCCAATGAAAATGCAAAAACCTGTTTTACCGCAGATATGCTTTTAGAATATGGGGTTAAATCAGAAATTCTTCATCGGGAAGCAAATAATTTACCTACCTGTAGTGATTTAGAAAAATGGGTCAACGATGCTTTTTATCAATTTGATACTTCTCGTCTAAGACTTGATATTTCGATCCCTCAAGTTGCTTTACAAAAAAATGCTCAAGGATACGTCGACCCACGTTTATGGGATCGGGGTATAAACGCTGCTTTTTTTGCATACAATGCTTCCGCCTATCGTATTGTAAGTAATGGCCATGAAACAAGTCATGCTTTTATGGGTACAAATGTCGGGATAAATCTCTATGACTGGCAATTACGCCATACTGGTCAGTGGAAATGGCAAGATCATAACGAAATCTCAGAAAAGACTTCTTCCTATACATCAAATAATACTTATGCCCAAAAAGCATTTCCTAAGCTTAATAGTGTTGTTACTTTAGGTGATTACTTTACCAATAGTAATTTTTTTGATGCCCTACCTTATCGTGGAATTAACATATCAAGTGATGACCGCATGCTGCCTAACAGTATGCTTGGATATGCTCCACAAATTCGGGGTTATGCAAAGACCAATGCGAAAGTTGAAGTACGCCAACAGGAAAATTTAATTTATCAAACTACTGTTACACCCGGAAGTTTTGAAATTAACGATCTTTACCCGACAGGTTTTGGTGGTGAACTACAAGTTTCTATATACGAGACCAATGGAGAGGTTCAAAAGTTCTCTATTCCCTACGCTTCTGTAGTAGAGATGCTACGCCCAAAGATGAGCCGTTATTCTTTTACTCTGGGACAGTTTAGAGATGCCAATATCAATTTAAATCCATGGCTGGTACAAGGGAAATATCAAAGAGGCATTAATAACTATTTAACAAGTTATGCAGGGTTTCAGGCAACCGAGCACTACCAGTCTTTTCTCATAGGTAGCGCATTTGCAACTCCAATTGGTGCAATTGCATTTGATGCAACTCAATCGAATGCTGATTTTGACCAAAAGCCTACACTTAAAGGGCAAAGTTACCGTTTAAGTTATAATCGATTATTTACGCCAACGAATACAAATTTAACTTTGGCAACCTACAGATACTCAACCGAAAATTATTTGAAATTAAGAGATTCAATTTTAATTCAAGATTTACAACAACGAAATATCGATAGTTTTTCTGTAGGTAAACAAAAAAGTGAATTTCAGATCACATTGAATCAAAGTCTTCCACATCAATGGGGTAATTTTTATTTGGTAGGTTCATGGATTAGTTACTGGAATCAACCTCATCGTAATCAACAATTTCAATTTGGATATAGCAATCAATTTAGAGATTTAATCTACAGTATTTCCGCAATGACTCATGAGCTAGACTTAGAAAATCAACGGTCAGGTCATGAAACGCAATATTTATTGTCCCTATCTTTTCCACTTAAAATTAAGAAAAACACAATTAACTTTAATAGTTCTATTTCAGAAGATAGTAAGACTTTAGGGATGAGTGGTTATATCGGAAACCGATTTGAATATGGCTCATCCGTTTCATATCAAGATCAAGGACAAACCAGCGCAAATATTAATGGTACCTACCGGACCAACTACACAACTGTAGGTGCGTCATTTAGTCAATCAGACGCATATCAACAGGAAATGGTCAATTTAAACGGAAGTATAGTTGCCCATTCGAAAGGTCTTTTATTTGGACCAGATCAAGTGCAAACCATGGTATTGGTCTATGCACCCGAAGCCACCGGTGCTCGAGTCGGCAACACGTCTGGTCTAAGCATTAATAAACAAGGTTATGCAGTTATTCCTTATGTTACCCCGTATCGTTTGAATGACATTAGCCTTGACCCTCAAGGAATGCCCTCAAATGTTGAACTTTCAGAAACAAGTCACCGTATTGCACCTTATGCAGGATCAATAACCAAAGTCGACTTCTCAACAAAAACGGGTTATGCACTCTTTATTAATACCCAAACGCCTAATGGTGGTCATCTGCCATTCGCTGCACAAGTATTTAACCAGAATAACGAAGCGGTTGGAATGGTAGCTCAAGGTAGTCGCATTTATTTACGTACTCCTCTAACCCATGATCATCTTTATGTGAAATGGGGAGAAAGTAATACCGAAGAATGTCAACTTGAATATGACATTCAATCAAAAATCTCACAGGAAAAACAATCAATTATTATGACAGAGGCAATCTGCAAATGAAAAAAATGCTTATACAGAGTGGCTTATTAATCACGAGTTTCTTTATTTATAACCAAGCCTATGCAAACTGTACTTTAAGTAAAGGTTTTACCACAGTTGATATTCCAATAACGATTGGTACTATTGTAGTTCGTCCGACCGATCCAATCGGGACAGTTCTACAAAAGAATACTTTTACCATTTCACCCAATAATTCTACTGCAACGTGTAACCGCCCCAGTGACCAAATTACAGCGGCTCTACCTCTAAATTATCCAATTAGTGCTATAGGCAATAATGTTTATGCTACAAATATTCCCGGTATAGGCATTCGAATTTATCGTGAAGTAACAGACTCTTCAAACGCTTCTGGCTATTACCCTTATAAACTTACATTGACTCCCCAGACAACATACACTCTTTCACCAGGCTATATTGTCTTGGAAGTGATTAAAACTGCTGCTACTACTGGTTCTGGGGCATTGGTGACTGGTCGTTATAGTACTTACTATGTAACAGGCCAACAGAATCGTCCCTTCTTAACAACCACAGTATTAGGAAGTGCACCTATTCTCATTGCATCATCATCTTGTGAGATCCAAAATGGCGTAGATACGGTTGTTGAACTTCCTACTGTGACAAAATCAGGCTTTAGAGCTATCGGATCAACTCAAGGTGAGAAAAACTTTAACCTATCCATTCTGTGTAACGGTGGCGAGAATAACTCAGGTGTACCTACAAGTAATACTTTGAGTTTAAGCTTTGACTATAATTCTGACACAGCAAACAGTCAGGTTATTAACAACAGCGCTGCTGAATCAACTAAAGCGAATGGCGTTGGTGTAGAGCTTCTATGGAATATGAATGGTGCAAACAACACGATTCAAAAAGGAAATAAACTAGGGATTGGTACTATAGGCTCTAATCAAACAGTTCAATATGATGTCCCCTTAACTGCACGTTACTACCAAACTGCTGCCAATGTCACAGCTGGAGAAGTCAAAGCTAATGCCACAGTCACGATTCAATATGATTAGAATAGTTTTGGTACATTCTAAGTACTGACCCTGAACAGAACATAGTTAGATATATTGAATAAAAAAATTATAGGAATAATTTTTAATTAATACTAAAAAAATTATTTTTTAATATGAATGATTTTTTAAATTTTACTAATAAATAAGCTAAAAAAATGCTCATAAGCGAATAAAGCTCATGAGCATTAGTGATAACCACTTAACCTGAAATACAAATTG
>NZ_JBIUCP010000090.1:0-5536 GCF_044538765.1 Acinetobacter sp. ABJ-A23_2 | reverse complement strand
TACCTATAGAGAATTGGTTAAATGACACAGGCAACCGATCTATTATTGAAAGTATGATTGATAAAAATAAGGTTAAATTATTAGATATTACTTAATAAACTCTCAATGTTATATTTTTTTACATCCTTATATATAAAATAACAAAGTCAACTTTTTAAAAAAGACTATTTACTCATATTCACGTGCAAATTAATCACTATAGAGGGACTGAAATTTAAATAGAGGTAGTCTAGACATGGAAAATACAACAAATGAGTATCCATCTGCAGTTCCTGCACAAGTTCAACCTCATCAACCAGGTGATCAGGAGAAGATGCATCCTGAACCAGAAATTATTAAAGCATCGCATAAAGGTAGTGAGAAACTAAAAGGTAAAGTTGCTGTCATTAGTGGTGGTGATAGTGGTATAGGCCGTTCCGTTGCCGTGTTGTTTGCTCGTGAAGGTGCCGATATTGCTGTACTGTACCTTGAAGAAGACCAAGATGCCGAAATTACTAAACAGCTTATTGAAAAGGAAGGACAACAATGTCTTTTATTAAAAGGTGATATTTCCGATCCAGACCTTGCAAAACAAAATATTGATAAGGTTTTACAGCATTTTGGTAAAATTAATATTTTAGTAAATAATGCGGGTGTGCAATATCAACAAAAAGAAATTGAAAGTATTAGTAATGAACAATTAGAAAAAACATTTAAAACAAATATTTTTGCCATGTTTTATTTAACCAAAGAAGCCATTCCTTATATGGAGGAAGGCGATAGCATTATTAACACCACCAGTATTACCAGTTACCAAGGTCATGATGAGTTGATTGACTATGCAAGTACTAAAGGTGCAATTACCTCTTTTACTCGTAGTCTATCGAACAATTTAATGAAGCAGAAAAAAGGTATTCGTGTAAATGGTGTTGCACCAGGCCCAATCTGGACTCCCCTTATTCCAAGTAGTTTCGATGCCGAGACTGTCGAAAAGTTTGGTAAAGATACCCCAATTGGTAGAATGGGTCAGCCAAGTGAAGTCGCCCCTGCTTATCTTTTCCTTGCCTCAGATGATGCAAGTTATATTACAGGTCAGGTTATTCATGTAAATGGCGGTCAAATTGTTAATGGCTAATGATATAAGTTAGAAAAAGCCCTGAAAGCGTTTAAACTTTCAGGGCTTTTTTTATTTAAGCCGGTACATGTGCGGCTATTTGTTCTCGTGACCAAACACGGTGTGCTTTAATCAGGTTCTTAAATTTTTCCGCAACATGCTGGAACTCATCTTCAATTAAAGTTCCTTCATCTGCCACTAAACCTAATGGTTCAAGCAAATCAGATTTATTACCTAAAAATACGATTGGCTTTAAGTGCTTATAAGCTTCGAGTAAGTAATGGCGAGCTACCCCATCTTGCATAACCGTATTTAGGTTATCGCCATCCGGAATAATTACCGCATCATAGGCAATTGAAGGCTCAGACATTTGCATGCCATCAGCCACAATAATGTTATCTTTATGATCTTTTACTGGAGCCAAGCTCGGCGCTAGTAAGTGAAGGATTACGCCTTCTTTAATTGCCCAGTTTTTAATAGCCTCCAATGCATCAGACTTCACAAGATTATGAATAAGTACGGCAACTTTTCTACCTTGAATATCTTCAGGTGGGAAAGCTAAAAAAGATAACTTGGCAGATTTTTCAACTGCTGTTTTCTTATAGTTTAGGGTTAAGTCAGGCACTTCAATACCTAAATTTGCCCCTACTTGGCGTGCCAAATCTAAGTCGATATTTGCCAAAATTTGTTGAACTTGACGCTCACGAATATGCTTTCTTTGAACTTTACTTAATTCAAAAGTATAGGCATCGACCACATGTTTTTGTTCATGCGGTGCAAGGCTTTTGTAATATAGTCGCGGTTGAGAGAAATAATCAGAGAACGTCTCACTTCTTTGACGAAGTTTATGTCCACTAATTTTTTCAGGATAACTTTCAAAACCACCATTTGATGCCGCTGGCGGTGTTTCTACTGGCCAATTTCCATCAATTGAGTTTGGTTGATATGCAGCCCGTCCTTTATGAATGGTATGCTGATGAATACCATCACGTTGATTGTTATGGAATGGACACACAGGTTTGTTAATCGGAATTTGGTGGAAGTTTGGTCCGCCTAAACGGCTTAACTGGGTATCTGTGTATGAAAATAGACGTGCTTGTAAAAGTGGGTCATCAGTAAAATCAATACCAGGTACTACATGACCCGGACAGAAAGCAACCTGCTCTGTTTCAGCAAAGAAGTTATCTACATTTCTATTTAAAACAAATCGGCCAATTGGCGTAACAGGAACTAATTCTTCAGGAATAATTTTTGTTGGGTCCAGCAAATCGAAGTCAAAGTTCATTTCATCTTCTTCTTCGACAATCTGCACGCCGAGTTCCCATTCTGGATAAAAACCGTGCTCAATTGCTTCATAAAGATCACGACGGTGGAAATCCGGGTCTTTACCTGCAAGTTTTTGAGCTTCATCCCATACCAGCGCACTTAAACCTTGTTTTGGTGTCCAGTGAAATTTTACGAAATGGGATTTACCTTCTGCATTAATTAAACGGAAGGTATGCACACCAAAACCTTGAATTGAACGTAAGTTACGTGGAATCGCACGATCTGACATTGCCCAAATCACAGCATGTGCAGACTCAGGAACTAAAGACACAAAATCCCAGAAAGTATCATGTGCAGTTGCACCCGTCGGGATTTCTGTATCGGGTTCAGGTTTTACCGCATGCACAAAGTCCGGAAACTTAATCCCGTCTTGCACAAAAAAGACAGGTGCGTTATTTCCCACTAAGTCGAAGTTACCTTCTTGGGTATAAAACTTAATTGCAAAACCACGAATATCACGGACAGTGTCGGCTGAACCACGTGGTCCTTGTACTGTTGAAAAACGTACAAAAATTGGCGTCTGAATAGTTGGGTCTGTTAAAAACCCAGCTTTGGTTAAACGTTCATTTCCTTCATATGCCTGAAAATAACCATGTGCCCCTACACCACGTGCATGCACAATACGCTCAGGTATACGCTCATGGTCAAAGTGGGTGATTTTTTCTCTTAAAATAAAATCTTCCAATAAAGTTGAGCCACGAATACCCGCTCTTAAGCTATTTTGGTTATCCGCTATTTTAACCCCCTGATTGGTGGTTAATGCCTCATTGGTTGCATCATCTCTTACTGTGTCTAACTGTTCAGTTTTCTGGGTAGTATTGGCTTTATTTGCTGCATCGGCGCCAGCCATTTCACTTGTTTTATTAGTTAATTTAGTTTTGTCGTTCATGTCCATTACCTATGTTTTGAAAGTTAAACTTGGGGTTGAAGTTGAAAACGTTTATCAAACTAGTTTTTAAACGTACCTAAATAAGGAAAAAGAAGTTCTACGTATTTACGAGTACTCCAAAGACCAATACTTTTATGATGAGAATCCGGGGCTAGAAATGGGGTAAGTTTGCATATTTTTATTGCAAGATCACTTGATTGCAGCACGCGCTCTTGCAGTGCATCAAGCTCGCCATCAGAGATATAACTAAATAAATAGTCCTGAATACGCTGGCTATTTTTTAGTTCTCTGCTGTATGCCAAGAAGTTAGAAGAATGATCACTACCAGCAATCCAGTCATGAATAATTTGGCGCTCTACAGGGTTAAACACCCCAAACATTTTTCCATTTTCTTCATTAATCATTCGCCAGAACACGCTCTGTTCAGGGTCGGTATTAAACTTAATCCATTTCTGTTCAGTTAAATGAGTGATCAAACCTGCAATATCATCAGGGTTTGATAGCCACTGATTAATGGTTTTGCAGCCAAACTGTCTGGTTTCGTTATGAATTAGCTGCCCGACAAGTGCTTTTCTTTTCAAAATCTTATGAACAAAGTCTTCAAGACTTAAATTCTTGATAATATTTGAGGAAGATTCACCACGGTTATTCAAGGCAAAACCCTGTTTTAACTTGGTAAAGAAAAGCTCTTTATCTCTGTATTTGTTGTAAATATCTTCAATAACTTTAATAGCTTTATGGGCATGGCCATTGTCAATGTTATCAATGGTGATATGTAGATTAAAATATTTAGAATCAATGCCTAATTCGGCAAGCTCATAATTTGAAATTAAAAGATGCAGTGGAAGCTGTTCATATCCTAAATTAAAACCGACCATCTCTGGGATAAACTCAGGCGGTGCATACCCTAGTGCTAGCTGAACGACTGCTTGATGATAGTATTCATCTTCTAAAAGTAAATCGAAGCTGTCGAGTCCGAGACTGCGTAAAAGGTCATCATAAATACAGACATGGTTCGCTTTCGGTTCACCTAAACCAAGTTCTTCCAAATAAGTAATAATGAGCTCATGAAAGACTGGATCATTCCAATAATGCACTGAGCTATATAGCCATGCACCATCGACCTTTTTAGTCGGCGATACTTTTATGAGAAATTCAAATGCCTGAGCAACATTCTGAAAATACTCTCGATCCTGACCAGCTTGTCTACGGTTTAAATATGCCTGAAATTCCTGACAATTTTTTTTATTATCGTTCTCACACCATGTTTTAATCGAATTGATATCTGAAGGAAAATCTATTTCCTTCATCTCTAATTTTTCAATCTCTTTAATCAGAAAATCTCTTGCCTTTTTCTCTTTCTCAAAACTCGAAACATCAGGATCAAGGAAAAAAACAAACAATTCATAATAATTTTGTTGATTATCTTGTAATAAGTCTAATAATCTTTTTTTCACTACAACAGGCATTTTCATTCTCCGTTTGTGAGATATCAATTACCATACGTCACCCGAACTATAATCAAGTTTTAAGTTTGTTATTTTGCGTTATTAAAAATTAAGATAAACTGTATAAATCAAAAAAATTCAAAGATATACAAATTAACGCAAAATTACATTTAAACTTTTAGAATTATTTAAGCTGCTGTTTTTATATAAAATTTGCAAAACTCAATCTAAATTTACATTAATTTCACCATTAAAATTATAAACATTAAAAAAATAACAAAGCAAACTGTTAAATAGTTTTATAACATTTTAAAAACAATTAAAGGGAGAATTAAAATGTTTAATTCATGTTGTAAATTATTAGCAGATGAAAAAATTAAAATTGCTTTTTTTGAAAGCGCATCTGCTGGCTATCTTGCTTATCGTTTCTCTTTGAGTCCTTATTCCGGAGATATTCTTATAGGTAGTCTTGTAAGTTATGACCTTCGTGTAAAGGAAAACACCTTGCATATTTCAGAGCAACTTATTGAAAAATATACAGCCGAATCAATGCAAGTGACTGTTGAAATGATTAAAAAAGGAAAAGAACTTTTGCATGCTGACCTATATGTTGCCTGCACTGGTCTCTTAAAAAAAGGAGGGTCTGAAACAGAGGAAAAACCTGTAGGAACATTCTTTTATTCAATATATTATAAAAATAATTTTTATAATTTTAGACGTGTTTTAAAAGGACCAGCCTTTTTAAAACTTAGAAAGTTGACGTACTATATTACTCAAGAT
>NZ_JBIUCP010000009.1:0-90870 GCF_044538765.1 Acinetobacter sp. ABJ-A23_2 | reverse complement strand
TATTATATAAATAATATATTTATACTTATGCAAAATTATTTTTATAAATAAAACAATTTAGCACTAATAATTATAAAAATAATAAAAAATGGAGGAAAATACACTCATCTTTAAACCATATATTATAAAAAAAATTATTATTTTTATGTCTAAATCAGAATGAATATCTAATTGTCAAAATATTATAATTATCAAATTATTTGAGTAGAAATATGGATTGACACTTTTTGAGATCTACCCAATACTAAATTTTAATTATTGAGAAACATATCTCAATAATTGCCTAACGCAATAAATAAATACTTACTTAAAAATACATAAATATACAGGAAATAGACCATCATGTTCTTACTGAAAACTCTCGTATCTTCAATAACAAAAGTTACTCAGGACTTGAGTAATGTTGTATCAGTGAATCCTGTTGTAAACACAGGTTCTACTGTTAATGTAAACGTTTCCGATATAAATATTGCTACTGGAAATGTTTCAACATCAGGCTTACTTTCTAATGTTGTTTCAACTGTAACCAATACCGTTTCTCAGACAACAGGCTTAGTCTCTGGTGTAGTGGGTACCGTAACAGGTGCTGTTGGTGGTGTAACTGGTGGCGCTACTAGCGGCAATCCAGTCGGTGCAGTAACCGACATCCTTGGCGGTGTGACTGGCACTATCGGCGGCCTGACTGGTGGTTTAACTGGTGGCGTGACTGGCGGCAATCCAGTCGGTGCAGTAACCGACATCCTTGGCGGTGTGACTGGCACTATCAGCGGCCTGACTGGTGGTTTAACTGGTGGCGTGACCGGCGGTAATCCAGTTGGTGTAGTAACTGACATTATTGGTGGTGTAACTGGGGCTATCGGCGGTGTGACTGGTGGTGCTGGCGGTAATCCACTTGGTACTGTTACTGACATTATCGGTGGTGTGACAGGCGGTATTATTGGTGGTGGTACATCACCTATTTCCCCAGTTGTTGATGTGGTTCAAGGCGGCATCGATGTTCTTCAAGGTGTGGAAAGCCTAAAAACCAGCATTATTAATACAGGAATTAATACTGTTGCAGACACTGTAGTTGGTGTACTTCCTCAAACTGAGCACCCTGTTACTGATATTGCTCACCTCGGCACTTTAACTTTCGAAACATCTCGCGACACTGTAAATGGTGCGCTTGAGGTTGTATCTGATTTAGTAGGTGGCGATATTCAAGGCGCTACCCAATCTGCAACTGGTATTGTCAACACGCTCATTACCAATGGTACAGCTGCGACTGGTATTTTAACTGACATTCTTGGCGGTGTGACTGGTGCTATTGGTGGTGTGACTGGTGGCGTAACTGGCGGCGTAACTGGTGGTAATCCGCTTGGTACTGTTACTGATATTATCGGTGGTGTGACTGGCGGCGTAACTGGTGGTAATCCGCTTGGTACTGTTACTGATATTATCGGTGGTGTGACTGGCGGCGTAACTGGTGGTAATCCACTTGGTACTGTTACTGACATCATCGGTGGTGTGACTGGCGGCGTAACTGGTGGTAATCCACTTGGTACTGTTACTGACATCATCGGTGGTGTGACTGGCGGCGTAACTGGTGGTAATCCGCTTGGTACTGTTACTGACATTATCGGTGGCGTGACTGGCGGTATTATTGGTGGTGGTACATCACCTATTTCCCCAGTTGTTGATGTGGTTCAAGGCGGCATCGATGTTCTTCAAGGTGTCGAAAGCCTAAAAACCAGCATTATTAATACAGGTATTAATAATGTTGCAGACACTGTAGTTGGTGTACTTCCTCAAACTGAACACCCTGTTACTGATATTGCTCACCTCGGCACTTTAACTTTCGAAACATCTCGCGACACTGTAAATGGTGCGCTTGAGGTTGTATCTGATTTAGTGGGCGGTAATATCCAAGGCGCTACTGATCATGCAACTGGTATCGTCAACACACTCATTACCAATGGCACAACTGCGACTGGTATTTTAACTGACATTCTTGGCGGTGTGACTGGTGCTATTGGTGGTGTGACTGGTGGCGTAACTGGCGGTAATCCGCTTGGCACAGTGACTGACATCATCGGTGGAGTTACTGGCGGCGTAACTGGTGGTAATCCACTTGGCACAGTGACTGACATCATCGGTGGCGTGACAGGTGGTGTTACTGGCGGTAATCCGCTTGGGACCGTTACTGATATCATCGGTGGTGTGACTGGCGGCGTAACTGGTGGTAATCCACTTGGCACAGTGACTGACATTATCGGTGGTATAACTGGTGGCGCTACTGGCGGTAATCCACTTGGTACTGTTACTGATATCATCGGTGGTGTGACTGGCGGTATTATTGGTGGTGGTACATCTCCTATTTCTCCAGTAGTTGATGTAGTTCAAAGTGGTATCGATGTTCTTCAGGGTGTGGAAAGCCTAAAAACCAGCATTATTAATACAGGAATTAATACTGTTGCAGACACTGTAGTTAGCGTACTTCCTCAAACTGAACACCCTGTTACCGATATTGCTCACCTCGGCACTTTAACTTTCGAAACATCTCGCGACACTGTAAATGGTGCGCTTGAGGTTGTATCTGATTTAGTCGGCGGTAATATCCAAGGTGCAACTGATCATGCAACTGGTATTGTCAACACGCTCATTACCAATGGCACAACTGCGACTGGTATTTTAACTGACATCCTTGGTGGTGCGACTGGCGCTATTGGTGGTGTGACTGGTGGTGTTGGAGGTGACAGTCCTCTTGGTACTGTTACTGACATTATTGGTGGATTAACTGGTGGTGCGACTGGCGGTAATCCACTTGGCACAGTGACTGACATCATTGGCGGTGTAACTGGTGGCGCTGCTGGCAGTAACCCTATTGGTGTCGTAACAGATATCGTAGGTAGCTTAACTGGTGGTGTAACTGGTACAGGTGGCACAGACGTTATTTCTAACTTATTAGGTGGAGTAACTGGCGGCAATGTAGGTGGAGTCACTTCTACAGTATCGAGCGTAACAAACACGGTTCATACTCTAGTATCTCAGTCATTACTTACTGACCACTTCTTAGATAATACTTTACATACAGTTTAATAATCTTTAAGAAAGCCACTAATAAAGTGGCTTTCTTTTTAAATATATTTTTAAATATTAATTAATATTAATTCATTTCTTGCCATCTATAATATTTCTTATGTGCCAGCTCTAACATTGCATAATCATTAGGAGTATCACCATAAGCATAAATAGTAGAATATTGGGTTAAATCATATTTATTTTTTATTCTATTTACTTTTTCTAAATAACCACAATCACCATCAACAAAATTACCAGTTAAAATACCATTATCTATTTCAAGTTGATTACAGATAACGTCCAAATCTAAAGACTGACACCAACTTTCTAAATAAACACCCAATGAAGCGGATACCACAACAACCTGATCTCCTTGCTGTTTATGCCAATGAATACGTTCTAAAGCATTTTCACGAATACAGGCAGGAATTACCGTTTTAGCAAACTCTTGTCCCATATATTTTAGGGAATCTGCATCGTAGCCTATATATCCCACCTGACAGAGCTTAGTTCGTATGGTCTTATCCGTTACCCATCCAAACTTATAGCCTGCAATATAAGGTGCAAGACGAATACCACCTAGTATTTGAGTTTTTCTGCTCAAAGAAAATTTAAGGAACAAACTGAAAGTATCGTTATGGGTGATCGTGCCATCAAAATCAAATAAAGCCAGATTCATTTATCGTTATCTCTAATATAATTAAAAAGTTATAAATTTAAATTTTTTAAAAATTACTAAACAACAGATACAAAAAAACCGCTATAAAAGCGGTTAATTCTTCAAGTTGGTGCGCTCAGAGAGATTCGAACTCCCGACCCCTTAGTTCGTAGCCAAGTGCTCTATCCAGCTGAGCTATGAGCGCGTAACTTGTGTGCCTTTCAGCGATTCGTTCTGTTTTACTTGGTGCGCTCAGAGAGATTCGAACTCCCGACCCCTTAGTTCGTAGCCAAGTGCTCTATCCAGCTGAGCTATGAGCGCATTAAGTAAATGGCGGTGAGAGAGGGATTCGAACCCTCGATACCAGTAATAGGTATGCTTCCTTAGCAGGGAAGTGATTTCAGCCACTCATCCACCTCACCGGAACGAGCCGCCATAATACAAACTAAAACCCTATTGTTCAAGTCATCATACTGAAATTTTCTTATTTTTTCGTTCAATGAATTATTTTTTAAGCAATTTCCTTATTATTTTCGTCTTTTTCGATCAAACGCTTGTTAAGATAGATATTATTTCTTCATTAAAATACAGTAGTGCATAACACATTATTGCAAACCTAAACGTGCAGTTCGGGTCTGCATGGCTTATGCTAAACTTATCTGCCAAGCGTGAAATCAAAAGACATGACAAAAAACTGGGCTGATCCCGAAGCGAAAGCTGAAGCTGAACGTTATGACAATCCTATTCCAAGCCGTACTCTAATATTAGATACGTTGGAACAATTGCAAACACCGCAATCTCATGCAGAACTTGTTGACCATTTTCATATTCAAGACCAAAAAAGTATCGAAGCTTTAAGCCATCGCTTAAGTGCAATGGTTCGTGATGGTCAAATCATGAAAGACGGGTTCAAGTTTCAGTTAGTGACAGACCAACCCACTTATGAAGCGACCGTCTATATTAATAGTAAAGGTTTAGGCACCGCACATATTGATGGTCAAGATGATCTTTTACTTCCTGAGCGTGAGTTACGTTTAGTCTTTAATGGTGATCGAGTCCGAGTTCGGCAGACCTCTGTAGACCGAAAAGGTAAACCGTGGGGGTTCATTACCGAGGTTCTACAACATCGTGTAAAACAGTTAATTGGTAAATTATCGGTACATGAAGGTGAATACTTTATTCAACCTAATAATCCAAATCAGCACCAACCTATTCCATTAGAAAAAGAATTAGTTGCACATGCCAAAGCGAATGTTGGTGATATGCTTCGTGTTGCCATAGATACCTACCCAACCCGTGAAGAGTTTGCAACGGCGCATATTATTCAATCTATGGCAGATAAAGCGGATACTGAAATTATTATTCCGCAGACTATTCTTGAGTTTGGCTTACCTTACGAATTTCCAGATGAAGTTATAAAAGAAGCTGAAAGTTTTAAAGAACCTTCTGCACAAGACCGTGAAGGACGAGTTGATTTAAGAGATTTAGCACTCGTCACAATCGATGGTGAAGATGCTCGAGATTTCGATGATGCTGTATATGCAGAAAAACGTCCAGGTGGTGGTTATCGCGTTGTCGTAGCAATTGCCGATGTCAGCCATTATGTACGTTTAGACTCAGCTCTGAATGAAGAAGCAGAAGAACGTGGTACTTCGGTTTACTTCCCGCACTTTGTATTACCAATGCTACCAGAAGCATTATCAAATGGATTGTGTTCACTTAACCCGCACGTAGACCGTTTATGTATGGTCTGTGACCTAAAAATCTCACGTACTGGTCGTGTAACGGGTTATGAGTTTTATCCATCTGTGATGCACTCGAAAGCACGTTTGACCTATACACAAGTAGCGCAATATTTTGACGGTGCAACCGATGCGATTCCAAAAGATCGTGATATTCACAAATCGCTAAATACGCTTTTCCAGCTTTATCAGATTCTGAAAAATTTACGTGCTGATCGTCATGCAATGGAATTTGAAACCATTGAAACGTACATGACTTTTGATGAGCTAGGCGGAATTAAAGAAATTTTGCCTCGTACACGTAATGAAGCACATAAGCTGATTGAAGAATGTATGTTACTTGCTAACGTCGCCGCGGCTGAATATGCATTAGAACATGATGTTCCAATGTTATATCGCGTACACGAAGCGCCTGAGTTCTCACGTATTCAGAAAGTAAAAGACTTTGTTAAACTTCTTGGCTTACCTTTCCCAGATCAACCAACCCAAGCAGATTATCAAAAAGTTATTGAGGCAACTAAAGACCGCATTGATGCGCCAAGCATTCATGCAGTGTTATTACGCTCAATGATGCAAGCTTACTATGGTGCTAAAAATGCCGGTCACTATGGTTTAGCTTATGAAGCTTATACGCACTTCACATCACCAATTCGCCGCTACCCAGACTTATTGTTACATCGTGCTATTAAAGCTCATTTGAAACAAAAGCCTTATCCGCTCTCTGGTGCAGCTTTAGATGATGCTGGTGAGCATTTCTCTCAAACCGAGCGCCGTGCTGATGAAGCATCTCGTAGTGTAACGACTTGGTTGAAATGTCACTATATGCAACAGCACTTAGGTGATGAGTTTATTGGTATTGTGAGTGCTGTCACTGAATTTGGTCTATTCGTTACTCTTAAAGACCTCTATGTTGATGGCATGATTCATATTAGCCAGCTCGGCGATGATTTCTTTATTTATGATCAAGCAAGTCAAAACCTTATTGGACAAAATCGTGGTCAGGTCTTCGGTTTAGGCGATGAAGTTAAAATTCAGGTTGCTGGTGTAAATCTGGAAGAACGTAAGATCGATTTCCAACTTATTCAGCAAGTGACTCATGCTGGACGAGTAGTTCGTAGTCGTGCCCCACGTACAACCAGAACAGCAACACAAGCAACTGAAGAAGTTTTTGGTAAACCACCTACTACTTCAAATGATGGCGAAAAACCTGTCCGTAAAAAGAAGGAAAAAGGTAAACCAAGTTCATATACTAAAAAATCTGGTAAAAAAACCACTACGAAAGCAGAGGCTAAGCCAGAAAAAGTAAAGAAAAAAGCAAAACCAAAAAAGAAAAAGTCGAATGCCAAATCTAAGGCTGACTAATTCATAAATGTTTTTATTCTTTGTTATTAAGCTCCCAAACATGGGGGCTTAATATTTTTAGAACGTTTATTTTCAATTTAAGCTTGATTTCCTGCCTAACAATACCTACATCTAATACTATGTTTAAAAAATAATGTGGCTATTAGCAATGACTTTACAGCAAGCGACTCTACCTACTCCCCGCTTTGACCAAATTACATTAGATAATTTAAAACAAGATATTCAACAAGCGATTCAAGTAGGACAAGAGTTCTTAAACACACTTACAGCTGCACCTTCTGACACAGACCAGCAACTTGCTGTACTTGAACAAATTGATACCCTTGAAAATAATCTCAGTGAATCATGGGGTGTTTTATCGCATTTAAATGCAGTGATGAGTAATGCTGAAACTAGAGAAGTCTATCAGTCACTCTTACCTGCTTTAAGTGAATATTACACTCAGCTTGGCCAACACACGGCGCTGTACCAGACCTATCAACACATTCATGATGGTCAGAGCTATTCAACGCTAAGTCCTGCTCAACAAAGTGCTATCCGACTCGCATTACGTGACTTCAAACTTTCTGGCGTTGCTTTAGAAGGTGACGAGAAAAAACGCTACGCAGAGATTTCTGCACGACTTTCACAGCTTTCTTCTGACTTCTCAAACCATGTACTTGATGCGACACAGGCTTACTTTAAACCACTTACAGAAGACCAGCTAAAAGGTCTTCCAGAAAGTAATGTTGAGTTACTAAAGCAGTACGGTAAACAGCGCGAGCTTGACCAAGCTGTAGCAACTTTAGATTTCCCAGCTTATTTTGCAGTCATGACCTATGCAGATGACCGTGTATTACGTGAAGAGCTTTATAAAGCTTATGTCACTCGTGCATCGGATCAATCTGAACAAACAGAGTTTGATAACAGCAAAATTATGGAAGAAATCTTGAGCCTTCGCCAAGAAATGGCAAAACTACTTGGTTTCAATAACTACGCTGAATATTCTCTTGCTAGTAAAATGGCTCCTGACGTCAAAACAGTTCACGACTTTTTAGCCGACTTAGCTGAGCATGCACGTACCCCTGCTCTCCAAGAAGTTGCTGAGCTACAAGCAATTGCCAAACAAGATGGGATTGATGAACTCAAACCTTGGGATACGACTTACTATTCTGAAAAGCTTAAACAACAACAGTTCAACTTATCTCAAGAAGCATTAAAACCTTACTTCCCTGCTCCGAAAGTCATTCAGGGCTTATTCCAGATTGTTCAGCGCCTATACGGCATTAAGATTGTTGAACGTGAAGCTCCTGTTTGGCATCCAGATGCACGCTATTTTGAATTAGAAGACCAAGGCCAAGTAGTTGGCGGGTTCTTCTTTGATTTATATGCACGTACTGGTAAACGCGGCGGCGCATGGATGAGTGGCTTCCGCTCACGTATGCAAACTGTTCATGGTTTACAAAAACCAATTTGCTATATGGTGTGTAACTTCACTCCACCTGTAGGCAATCAGCCAGCCTTACTGACTCATGATGAAGTCATTACACTGTTCCACGAATTTGGACATGGCTTACACCATATGTTAACTGAAGTAGATAATATCTCGGTTGCAGGTACTCACGGCGTTGCTTGGGATGCAGTCGAGTTACCAAGTCAGTTTATGGAGTTTTGGTCATGGGACAAAGAAAGTCTTGATGTTTTAAGTGAACATATTGAAAGCAAGCAGACCTTACCTCAAGAGTTACTCGATGCATTATTAAATGCTCGTTTCTTCCAGTCTGGCATGCAAACTTTACGTCAACTTGAATTTGCACTGTTTGACTTAACTATTCACACCAAGACTCCTGCGTTGAATAGTGAGCAAATTCAGCAGACTTTAAATGACATTCGCAAACAGTACGCAGTAGTTCCAACTGTCGACTACAACCGCTTCCAACATAGCTTTAGTCATATTTTTGCAGGCGGTTACGCAGCGGGTTACTACTCTTACAAGTGGGCAGAAGTTTTAGCGAGCGATGCATTTGATCGCTTTGAACATGAAGGTATTTTCAACACTCAAACGGGTAAAGAATTCCGTCAAGCAATTTTAGCTGTCGGTGGGAAAGACACAGCTCTTGAAGCATTTGTCAATTTCCGTGGTCGTGAACCAAAAATTGATGCATTGTTACGTCATCAAGGTTGGACGAACGACAACAAAACCGCTTAAACTATGGGCCTAAATTGATCGTGTGGTTAGGGTGATAAAGATGAAAAAACGTTTCATTGCTGGGGCTAAATGTCCAAAATGTGAAGCCATAGATCGGATTGTCATGCTAACCACCGCTGAAGACGAATGGATTGAATGTATCGAATGCGGTTATAGCGAAAATCGTCCGACTCATATTGATGAGCCAGAAACACCTGCTATACCTGATGAAGTTGGAGTAATACAGTTCAAGCCTCGTCGTTCTGACTAAAGGTCTTAAACATGCCACTACAAAGAAAACAAAACTCAAAACTCTTGTGGATTTTAATTGGGGGCTTAAGCATTCTTGTAGTGCTTTTTTTCGCAGCACAATGGTTTTTCAAAAAAACCGAATCGTCAGCACCAATGGTTGATCTTCAACCTGTCTCGACACCTGCACCTCAAAAAACTACAAAACCATCTGCAAGCTCTGAGCCTGTCGCTCAAACACAAACTGCTAACGCGCAACAGCTTGTAAATGAAGATGTGCTCAAACAACCTGTTCCAGCTCAAGAATCTTTAGCAAAAGAAGAAGTGTCTAAACTCAATGACATTCACCATCAGCTGCAAGATCAGGAAGAGACATTAAAAGCTCAACATGCTGATGCAGATCAACTGATTAAGCTAAAAGAAGAGCAAGTGAAGCTCCTTGAGGCTCAGGTTAAACAACAATAGTATTTGTTTAACTCTAAATATGATGCAAAAAAGCTAGTTCATACGGAACTAGCTTTTTTATTTATTAAGAATTTATCTGCTCAAAATAACTACGACATAAAAAAACACCCTCTTAAAGAGAGTGTTTTCACTCAGCTTATATTTTTAAATTACTTGTACCAACCAAATAGTTTCAGCACTAATGGAGCATAAGTGACTAATACCAATGATGAGAACAAGACAATAATTGGTAATAACCAACGTTCATATCGGTAGTAGAAACTTGTGTATTTCTCTTTGGCTTCTGCATCGGCAGCATTTACCTCATCATCACCAACGGATAACCGCGTGAGTAGATGGTTCAAGGCAACTGGTGGTGTTACATAACCAAACTCGAATGCAACCAATACAATCATCCAGAAGTGAATTGGGTGAATACCATTTTCGTAGGCTACAGGAGCAATCGTTGCTGCTACTAAAATTACAGCACCAAATGGATCTGTACACATACCAATAATGGCAAGTAGTAATGCAATAAATGCGAGCGAAATATAAATATTACCCAAGTGAGTCGG
The DNA here is from genome assembly GCF_044538765.1 of Acinetobacter sp. ABJ-A23_2. Taxonomy (NCBI): domain Bacteria; kingdom Pseudomonadati; phylum Pseudomonadota; class Gammaproteobacteria; order Moraxellales; family Moraxellaceae; genus Acinetobacter; species Acinetobacter sp. ABJ-A23_2. The sequence goes on along the minus strand of NZ_JBIUCP010000009.1, from coordinate 80,613 downwards.
CAACATTTCAACAATTTCGGTACGCTCGATTAAACCACCCACACTTGCAGACAACGCCATTAAAATAATAAGCGCGCCAATATGTCCAACTGTTTCTGATGTTGCAAAACGTAATGCACCACCAAAACCTAGACGGAACTGTGAACTATGTGGATCGTGTGACTGTAAGAATGGAGATTTTTTCTCATGTTCACGAACAATTGCTTCATGAATATTTAACGCTGGTGCCTCTTTAGGCATAACCATTTTATCGTACAAGATCATCGCAATGAGCACGAGAGGCAGAATCACTGGTGCAGTAAATTCATTCATACCTGTATCTAATGCATATTTATAAAATGCAAGAACAACTACAGTAATCAAGATGTATGGAATAACCGGTACAAAAGCACGTGCCATACCTGGAAGTGCTACTTTCGGTGAGTTCACGCGGAACTTCTCTTCTGCCAAGAAAAGAGAGACACCCAAGAAAATAAATGCAGTTAACCAGAAGACATAAATACCATGTCCAAATAATTCATCAGACGTAACATGACGACTATCCAACATCGCAATTAGAACGACTAAAAGGCAAGGACGTACCACTACACCTAGTGAACCAGACATTGCAGATACAGCGAGTGCATACTGACGGCGAGCGCCTGCATTCCAGACTTCTTTATAAATAATCGCACCGGCCGCTATAACGAAAATTCCAGAAGCACCTGTATAGGCAGTTGGTACAGCAGCAGCGATCAAAATTAACCAAGTTAAAGTTTCTGGTGCCAAGTTCCATGGACGAAGTACGTTTAGGAACAAATCCATAACACGTGTTTGCGTGAGCAACATACCTGCCCAAATAAACAAGGCAAGGTTTAAGAAAATGCCCGAGAACTCTACCAACTGACCAAGGTAAATCCCTTGCCCCATTGGGTAATCCATAAAGAACGTAAATGCTACACCTGTAATCACAGCCATATATGCATACAAAGGCACACATAATAAAGCTAAGCCAATATTGCCACCCTCACGTTTTGCTGGTGGGGAAACAAATAGCTGATAAAGACTAATTAAAGTAAGGACGACAAATAAAATCATCCATAACCAGTAAATAATGATTGTTTCATGAGTTGGAGAAACCCCTGAATTAATCACAGAACGGTACTGGCTAATTACTGAAGAACTAAGCAATGCATTACCAAGCAACATAAAGAAGGCATACACTTTGTAGTCCAGCTTGGTTGCAGGGTTACGTAAACCAATATGGTGAAACTTCAACGATGCAGTAATCGCTGAGATTAAGACCATAAAGACTAGTAAAATTGCGCGGTTCTCTGTTCCAAATTTAAATATGCCAAAGAAACCCGTTTCAATCGTACGATATGTACGTACCCCTGGATTTGCTTCAATATATTTAATGGTTTTATCGTAAGCCAGATATTTATCTTCACATTGCTGCTGTGCTGCTTGTAAGGATGCACGGACATCACTTTCTGAGGCAGCACCAAAGAAGCTTGCGAAATCATCAGATGCGTTCGCTTTCATTTGCTCTTTTACTTGAGCATCAATATTTGGATGTCGATCACAAGACGGCTTTTCAGGCTCCGCACGCAAAAACGAATATTGCATGCCTATAGCAGGGTCACCATAAAGACGTTCCCCGATACGTAATAATTGTCCGTGGATCATTTCCCCGGTACCAATTATGAGCGTCATTAATAGTAAAATGAGGATTACGAATGTTGAGATCCATTCGTTCCATATATAACCCAGCAGACCTAATCCAGATCTTTTTTCTTGATATTCTTGCATAAATATTCCAATTTTGTTCTCTCAAACCCCTCATAACAAAGGCTTTGAGTCATGCAATTTCCTTGGTCAGGGGTATCGTCCATTCCCCTTCTACCAATCCCTTTATTCAACGATCAAATTTGCATCAAACTTTATCAATAAAGAATGACTAAAATCTCTTTTTTAACAGTTTGTATTGTCAATCTTTCTATTTGAACCTTTGTATAAGCCAATAGCATCCTCCAAAGATTGCACCGCCTATCGCCCCATATAAATGAGCTTCGGTTAAAACAGGACTCCCTATCAACTGTGCTGTGCCTGTTTGTCCAAAGGTGTTTTCCCAAATCAGCTTGGCAATAATTAACCCTAAAACCAGTAATGCAAAATTCCGTTCTTTACGGTATTGCAAATAAACTAAAGCAACAGCCGTATACAGCCCATGGAGTACTCCAGATAGACCGGCATATGCATCGATATAAGGCAAATAAAAATAGAACACCAAACTGATAAAAGGCGGCAAAAGAAAAAGAAGACTTAAGATGTGCCACACTTTGGTATGCGGAAATATGAAGGGCAAACATGCGAATGCCATCATATTTAAAAGAAAATGAATCCAGCCAACATGTACCCAGTGTGCTGTCCACAAACGCCAAAACTCACCGAGTAAGCTTTCGCGCCAATAAATAAAATAGTCTGGAAATACTTGTAGACATGCAGAAACAGAAATGCACCCTGCGACCAAAAGCACTTTTTTATTGAGTACATGATCTTTCATAGCACACTCCTTTTAAAACCGAACCCCTTACGATTAATCAGAAAATACGTAGCAACCGCAAGGAGTTAGTTTCTTCAGATCTGTTTACTGTGCAGGTGCAGAGGTCGAGTCAGCTGGAACTTCTGATGCAGCTCCACCATCAAACAACTCATCCAGTTCTGCTGAACCTTCGTTTTTCTCATCCCAGAAATGAGACATACCATTATCACCTGTACGAACACCTGTATGCTCAGTCCAATAGCGGTCAGAAATACCACGGACAATTAAACCCGCCATACTATCGATTAACTTGAAGTTCGGATTGACTGGCTTGTCATCTGCTTGAGATGCAGCATAAGTTTTTAATGCATCACGGATTTTGGCGTCGTCACCACTCGCTTGAGCAGCTACAGCATAGAGTGCATGGGACAAACGAACACCTTTTTGCTCACCGATTTGCACTGACTGCTTTAACGTCTCATACGGGTCTGGTTTACCTTCGTTAGCCCCTGGTAATAAAGTCCAGATCACCGCACGTGTTGCATTTGGTGCTCCCCAGAACTTTTGGTTATCAAGACAAACCATGCCACGTTCTACAATAGCAGCAATATCTTTCGGAACATTGACAGAACCACCTGAGTTAATGTCATTCGTCACCGCTTGAAGACCACTGATCATTCCAAGTAGATATACAGTCTGATCGGTATCACTACGCATAGTTGGACAAGAATCACCTAAATGGTACTTATATTTAGATTCCCAACGATCAGCGAATAATTTATAGCCGGTATATTGGCGTTCAGCAGCAATAGCAGCCCAACGCTTCTGCGCAATACGTGCATCTTGAGCTTCTGTTACTTGTCCTGCTTTTGAAGCGCGCAAATAACGTAACTCCTGTTCTAATGCTTGGTTTTCCGCACATACACCTGAAGCAGCATACATTAAGACAGCAACACGAGTAGGATCTGCACCCATACCTTTAGTCGACATGATTGCAGGAGTTAAGGCACTACCAGTATTACAAACCATTTCAGCATCTTGCATTGCCAAAATAGGTGGAACGACGTGCTTTTCCGTAAAACCTAAAGCAACATTTGCTCCGCTTTTCACGACGTATGAACAACCTGATAAAACTGAAGCTGCAAGAAAACTCATCGCCAAACCTTGGCTTATTTTTTGGACTTTAGACATCTTCCTGTCCTCGATGTAATTTGTTTTTTCCTTTTCAGATGTACATTAGCAGATGCATATCTTGAATAAAAGAGTAATTACTCTAATTGTAGCGCTTATACTTTGACACACTTCACAGCAGATAAAATTGACAGTTTTTCAGGGAAACAAAAATTTTAGGCAAAAAAAAGTAGCATTGCGACGGTTCAGCACATGCTACTTATTAACTGGGATAAGCTTTTAACGGCTTATATTATTGTTGTTCTATATAATCCTTGAGTAAAGTTCCTGCTCTTCCTACTACTACAGCCATAACAACTGCAATTAACAGAAACATCCACATTGAAATCTCCATGAGAGACCTCCTTACTACATTCGCACCCAGTAAAACTGGACACTTGATGAAATTAATCGATTAACCAATTAAACTATTGGCTGACCGACGACCTTTGCATCCTCTGTCTCTTAACTTTGCTATAATTAGCTTTATTAAGATATTCCCTGAGTAAAGTTCCTGCTCTTCCTATCACCACTGCCAAAATGATGGCAATGACCAAGAACGACCATGTTGGCATCTCCATTTGAGACCTCCGACACACTTTACGTTGGTGTTTGTACTTTAACCGATAGAATAATAACCATATTGAGAAATTGTCGGACAATTGACTTTCTTGCTATTTTTTCTGTATTTTAACTAGACAATTTAAATTTTCCGAAAATAAATAAATTTTAATTATTTGATTTTTAAAATTTTTAAATAAATATACAAATGTAGAATTGTCTAACAATTAATAGAATTTTTCTAAGGTTTTAAGTTGTTTCCACTGCGACAAAGGCATTTGATCAAACCAAATCACAGAAGTTAGTGTCTTATGCTCTTCAAAATAGATCACTATGAAAATCTGATAATCAATTATTTTTAAAATTTCTACACGAGAAATGGTTTGTTCTGAATGAAAGCTAAGTGACCATAATTTCTGATCTAAATAAGCAATTTGAACGAGCTGTGGTCGCTTTAAAAAGAAAATAAAACTTATAAATAATAAACAGACCGCAACCAACCACCAGAGTATTGTTATCAGCTGATAAAACAGAGCTGCTAAACCTAGGCCAATAAAAAACTGAAATATAATCGAGAAACGGCTATATTTCAGTTTAAAATTCAATTGGTTGACCAAAACTAATCAGCCATGAACATAATGCTTTAATTTATGAATAAAATCACGTAATTCAGTACGTGGTGGTTCAGATACTTCCATAAACCAGTCAAGTAAATCAGGATCTTCCTGCTCTACTAATTCAGCAAATAATGCTTTTTCTGCTGGATCTGCCTTTAAGTAATAATTTTTCACATACGGGTCAAAATAGACATCAATTTCCTTTAAACCGCGGCGTGCGCGATAAACTACTTTACGTTCTTCCAAGGTCATTTCTTCAGACATTTATTTCCCCATCTGCGTTGATAGTGCGCCTAGTTTACCTGATCACATAAGAAAGTTCGCTAAAAATATCAAATTGACCAAACTTATCACTTCATAGCTATAAATGAGCATTCATCACATTGTTAGACCTAGTGAGCTTCCCGTATTTTAGACTTATAACATCAAGCCCAAACCAAGGAAGAAATACAATGCAATCTGGTGCTATTCGTCCCATTCCAAATATGTTACCTCGCCATCTATTAAATGAAGAACATGAAGCTTTCCGAGAAACTGTACGCAAGTTTTATGAAAAAGAAGTGGTGCCAAATACTGAAAAATATGAGAAACAACAACATGTGGACCGAGATCTTTGGAATAAAGCGGGTGCGTTAGGTTTACTGTGCACAACCATGCCAGAACAATACGGTGGCTCAGGTGTAGACCGTCTATACAGTATGATTCTTATTGAAGAACAAGCCTATGCCATGGACTCAAGTACAGGTTTCTCGCTGCATTCCGATATTGTCGCCAACTATATCAATAACTTTGGAAATGAAGAACAAAAGCAAAAATGGCTCCCTAAGATGGCGACTGGTGAAACAGTGACCGCAATTGCCATGACAGAACCAGGAACGGGTTCAGATTTACAAGCTGTTCGAACAACAGCCGTTCTTGATGGCAATGAATATGTCATTAATGGTTCAAAAATATTTATTACCAATGGCTATTTGTGCGATATGGCCATCGTGGTCTGTAAAACAGGTAACAGCGATAAAGGCTCTGCCAATTTATCACTTATTATTGTTGAAGCTGACCGTGCCGGTTTTACTAAAGGTAAGCCACTCAACAAAATTGGCATGAAAGGCCAAGATACATGTGAACTCTTCTTCGATAACGTTCGTGTTCCTAAAGAAAATCTTTTAGGCATGGAAGGTATGGGCTTTATTATGCTCATGAAAGAATTAGCATGGGAACGTATGTTGGTTGCAATTATCTGCCAAGCTGGTGCAGAAGCAGCGTTTGCACATACTGTTCAATATACAAAAGATCGTAAAGCATTTGGCAAGCCAATTAGTGCTTTCCAGAATACACGTTTTAAACTAGCAGAATTACGCACAGAAATTGATTTCTGTCGTACCTATTTAGATCGTTGTATGGAATTACAACTTGATGAAAAATTAAGTGTCGAAGCTGCTGCTGCCGCAAAATATAAAATTTCTGATATGTTTTCAAAAGTGGTTGATGAATGTCTTCAATTACATGGAGGCTATGGTTACATGCTGGAATACCCAATTGCTCGTGCTTATATTGACCACCGAGCAAACCGCATTTATGCAGGCACCAATGAAATTATGAAAGAGTTAATTTCCAGAACACTTTAATACCATACATAAAAAAGGAGGCGATCTGCCTCCTTTTTTATTTCAAATCTTAAGACACTAGCTTTGGCTTACGTGTATTTACATCTGAATGTTTGTGAAAATGAAGAATGCCATCATCGAACTTAGCATTTTGTAATGACTTTCTATCTTCAAGATAGTTATTGGTTACTTGCCATGGAGCATGCTTACCTTGCTTTGGAAGCTCATGAGCTGCACGACTAATATAACCAGAAGATAGTTTACCCATTACAGTATCTTCTTCCATTTCGTTTTTATTTCCCGCTGGAATAACTTCGTCATAGTTATTCTTGTCCATATAATTTAATAGACGGGAAATATAATCAGCTGCAATATCAACTTTTAATGTCCAAGATGCATTCACATAGCCAATAATCATTGCCATGTTTGGAATATCACTTAGCATAATGCCATTGTAAAGCATATGTTCTGAGGAGTTGATTGGCTTACCATCAACTTTAGCTTGAACACCACCCATAATTTGAACTTGTAAACCAGTTGCAGACACTATGATGTCGGCATCAAGGTGTTTACCAGACTTTAATTGAATACCAGTCTCTGTAAATTTCTCAATCTGATCAGTTTCAACACTCGCCTTACCTTCACGAAGAATCTTAAATAGATCACCATCAGGTACTACACATAAACGCTGATCCCAAGGATTATAAGAAGGCGTAAAGTGTTTCATATCTACTTTACCCTTAAGCTGCATTTCAATTGCTTTTAAGAGTAAACGACGAACTGTTTTAGGATGCTTCTGAGACAATGCGTAAATTGCGCGTTGCATACCAATATTACGAGCACGGGTAAATTTGTAAGCCGCCTCTTCAGACATAAATCTACGAGTCTTTTCATAGATGAAGTCAATAGAAGGAACAGTTGCAATATACGTAGGCGAACGTTGTAACATCGTCACGTGACCTGCACCACCTTTTGACATTGCAGGGACCAGAGTAATTGCAGTAGCTCCACTACCAATAATTACTACTTTCTTACCTGTATAGTCTAAGTTTTCCGGCCAATGTTGCGGATGAATGAGTTGACCTTTGAAAGCTTCTTGATTTGGGAAAGTCGGTGCATAGCCTTGGTCATAATTATAATACCCGGTACAACCTACAACAAAGTTAGCTACCCAAGTCTGCTGTTTTTTATTGCTATCTTCGACAACAACATTCCACTTCTTAGATGAAGAATCATAATTTGCAGAGAGTACACGATGACCAAAGTGAATTTTTTCTTTTAACTTAAACTCATCAATCACTTCACCTAGATACCCTTTAATAGAAGCACCATCAGCCAATACATTTGCTTTACGCCATGGTTTAAAGTTAAAACCAAAAGTGGACATATCAGAATCTGAACGAATACCAGGATAACGGAAAAGATCCCAAGTCCCGCCAAAGGATTCACGACGTTCTAAAATTTCAAACTGACGTTGCGGAGAATTTTTAGATAAATGGGCAGCAACTCCGATTCCTGAAATGCCTGCACCAATGATTAAAATATCAACTTGCTTTTCCATTTTATTTTTATACCCATTGTTGAGAATATGACTTTATTAAAGCACAATTTTGACAATACACAATGTCAAGTTTGACCGTTTATCCGTTTTTTTATGTCACTTGAGGACATTTTTTTATTTTTATAATTTTCAGAAAATAAAAAAGACCGGCATAAAGCCGGCCTTTTCCGAATAATATCAATTATTCAGCTGAAGTGTTAACTTCACGATCTACAAGCTCAACGTAAGCCATCGGTGCTGCATCACCAGCACGGAAGCCCGCTTTAAGAACACGTAGATAACCGCCGTTACGTTCTTTGTAACGAGGGCCGAGTACGGTAAATAATTTACCTACAGTTGCAGCATTACGAGTACGAGCAAATGCTAAACGACGATTTGCTACAGTATCGTTTTTTGCTAGAGTGATTAAAGGCTCAGCAACACGACGTAATTCTTTAGCTTTAGGCACAGTTGTTTTGATCAACTCGTGTTCAAATAAAGAATTAGCCAAGTTTTGGAACATCGCTTTACGATGGCTGCTTGTACGGCCTAATTTCACACCACTATTACGATGACGCATGGTGATAGTCCTACTTAATTAACGGCTACGATAGGCAAAACGGTCGTCCATACGAAGACTAGCTGGTGGCCAGTTTTCAAGACGCATACCGAGTTGTAAGCCTTTCGATGCCAAAACATCTTTGATCTCTGTTAACGATTTTTTACCAAGGTTAGGAGTTTTTAACAACTCAACTTCAGTACGTTGAACGAGATCACCAATGTAGTAAATATTTTCTGCTTTCAAACAGTTAGCAGAACGAACAGTAAGCTCTAGATCATCTACTGGGCGAAGCAAGATTGGGTCAACTTCTTCACGAGGTTCTTGAGCAACTGGAGTTTGGTCTTTCTGAAGATCAACAAAAATTGCAATTTGTTGTTGCAAGATTGTTGCCGCTTTGCGGATTGCTTCTTCAGGATCAACCGTTCCATTTGTTTCAAGATCGATTACCAGTTTATCTAAATCGGTACGTTGTTCAACACGCGCATTTTCAACGGTGTAAGAAACACGTTTAATTGGGCTATAAGAAGCATCTAATTGTAAACGACCTACAGGACGTGTTTCACCTTCAGGGAAACGAGAATCAGAAGTTTCATAACCACGACCTTGAGAAACTTTCAAGCGCATTTTTAATGAACCTGAAGCACTCAAAGTACCGATTAAATGATCTGGGTTAACCACTTCAACATTATGAGGTAAACGAAGGTCAGCAGCAGTAATATCGCCAGGACCTTGTTTTTCTAATGTTAAATAAGCTTCATTTTGATCGAACAGCTTAATAGACAATCCTTTTAGGTTCAGCAAGAGCTCGACGATGTCCTGCTGCAAGCCTTCTAAAGTACTGTACTCGTGCTCGACACCTTCTATCTCTACTTCAACCACAGCAGCGCCAGGTAAAGAAGACAATAGAATGCGACGTAAAGCATTACCAAGAGTGTGGCCAAAACCACGCTCTAAAGGTTCTAGAATCACTTTTGCCGAGGTCCCGCTAACCGCTTCGACCTTGATCGCTTGCGGAGTTAGAAACTCGTTTGCAGTACGCGTCATTATTGCTACCTCAAGGATTATTTAGAATACAATTCTACAATCAAGCTTTCGTTGATTTCAGCAGGTAAATCAGAACGATCTGGTGCAGCTTTAAACGTACCTTCAAGTTTAGAATGATCAACATCAATCCAAGCTGGAATACCACGTTGAGCAGCTAATTCAATCGCGTTTTTGATACGCAATTGTTGTTTAGCACCTTCGTGAACCGCAATTACATCACCCGCTTTAACTTGAATAGATGCGATGTTTACACGACGACCATTCAAAGTAATGCTACGGTGACTTACTAACTGACGAGCTTCTGCACGTGTAGAACCAAAACCCATGCGATAAACAACGTTATCAAGACGGCTTTCAAGCAATTTCAACAAGTTCTCACCAGTTGCGCCTTTAACACGAGCTGCTTCTTTATAGTAGTTACTAAATTGACGCTCTAACACACCGTAAATACGACGGACTTTTTGTTTTTCACGTAATTGTAGTGAATACTCAGATTGCTTACCACCGCGAGCCTGACCATGTTGACCAGGTGCTTTGTTAGCTTTTTTAGTTTTGACGTCAAATGGTTTAACGCCAGATTTAAGTTGCAGGTCTGTCCCTTCGCGGCGAGAGAGTTTGCATTTTGGACCAATATAACGAGCCATGAATGTTTCTCCTTACACGCGACGTTTTTTAGGTGGACGGCAACCGTTGTGAGGAATTGGAGTCACATCGGTAATGCTGTTAATCTTATAACCCACTGCGCCTAATGCACGAACCGCAGACTCACGACCTGGACCAGGACCTTTTACAAGGACGTCTAGGTTTTTCAAACCGTAATCTAAAGCTGCTTTACCAGCAACTTCAGCAGCTACCTGAGCAGCAAACGGAGTTGATTTACGTGAACCACGGAAGCCTTGTCCACCTGAGGTGGCCCAAGCCAATGCATTACCTTGACGATCGGTAATCGTAACAATGGTGTTATTAAAAGACGCGTGAATGTGTGCAACACCTTCAGAGACGGTACGAGTGACCTTCTTGCGTGTGCGAGTATCTTTAGCCATCTTTTAGCTTCCAGAAATCTTACTTTTTAATCGGTTTGCGCGGACCTTTACGGGTACGTGCGTTAGTTTTGGTGCGTTGACCACGGACAGGCAAGCTGCGACGATGACGAAGGCCACGATAGCAACCTAAATCCATTAAACGTTTAATGTTCATGGAAATTTCGCGACGTAAGTCACCTTCGGTAGGAACCTTAGCAACTTCTGCACGAATCGCATCAAGCTGTGCATCGTCCAACTCACGGATCTTAGTAGTCTCAGTAATACCAACTGAAGCTAAGATATTCTTAGCAGTGTGGCGACCGATACCAAAGATATAAGTGAGGGAGATAACAGCATGCTTGTTATCCGGAATGTTTACACCGGCAATACGAGCCATTCACTTTCTCCAAAAAGGCAGTAGAGATAATCAACCGCCCCACAAAAATCTTGAGGGGCGGATATTAACCCAATTCGCCTACTGAAATCAACAGGTCTTGATTAGATTAACCTTGACGCTGCTTATGACGAGGTTCTGCGCTACAAATCACGCGAATAACCCCATTACGACGGATAACTTTACAGCTACCACAAATTTTCTTTACAGAAGCTTGTACTTTCATGATGAAACCTCTAAGTGCGCTTATCCCTTAGGATGAGCAGTCGTTTTTCTCATTAATGTTTGATTGTCATATTGATGAGATGTTAAATGCGCTTGTAGCTGAGCCATAAAGTCCATAACAACAACGACTACGATCAGTAATGAGGTACCACCCAAGTAGAATGGAATACCAAAAGAACTTTGTAGAATCATTGGCATCAAACAAATGACTGTAATATAAATCGCACCAATAAACGTCAAACGATTAAGAATATGATCTAAGTAACGAGCAGTTTGCTCACCTGGGCGAATACCAGGCACATAAGCTCCGCTGCGTTTTAGATTTTCTGATACTTCCTTAGGGCTAAATACTAAAGCCGTATAAAAGTAACAGAAAAAGATAATTAACGCACCAAAGAGCACCAAATACAAAGGCTGTCCAGGCGACAATACCAAAGCTAAATCTTGTAAGCTACGTTTAATTAAACCAGCACTCGGATCTGCACTACCTACCCATTGACCAAGACTTGCTGGGAACAATAGTAAAGAGCTTGCAAAAATCGCAGGAATCACACCAGCCATATTAATTTTTAATGGTAGATGTGTTTGCTGAGCTGTAAATATACGACGCCCTTGCTGCTTCTGCGCATAGTTTACTGGAATACGACGCTGTGCTTTTTCAATAAACACAATCGCAGCCAATACACCAAGAGACAAAAGACCAAAGATAACAAGACCAATTAAACTTGTTTGACCATTATCTACAGATGACACTGATTGCATAATTAACTTAGGCAAACCAGCTACAATACCTGCAAAAATAATCATTGAGATACCATTACCGATACCTCTTTCAGTGATTTGTTCACCTAACCACATTAAGAACATAGTTCCAGCGATAAGTGATGTAACAGCAGGAATATAAAATGCAAGACCCGTAGACAGAGTAATACCCTGACCAATAAGGCCCGCACACATACCTACTGCCTGAACCACTGCAAGTAGTAATGTACCTTGACGCGTATATTGATTAATTTTTCGCTTACCTTGCTCTCCTTCCTTTTTCAAGGCTTCAAGAGAAGGAATCACCGTTGACATTAACTGCACAATAATTGATGCAGAAATATAAGGCATGATCCCTAAAGCAAGAATAGACATTCGCTCTAAAGCACCGCCAGAAAACATATTGAATAGCCCAAGAATAGTTCCTTGGTTTGCATGAAATAAATTTTCTAACGCAGCATTATTAATGCCTGGTACTGGAATATGCGCTCCTAGTCGAAAGACCAGCAATGCACCGATTAGAAAACTCATCCGGCGAATAATTTCACGGTATTTCACATGAAATGGCTGACCTTTCATCATGTTGACATGACCTGAAGAACTAGGAGACATAGACACTCGAGATTACTCCTCGACTTTACCGCCAGCTGCTTCAATTGCAGCTTTAGCGCCTTTAGTCAATGCAACACCTTGAACAGTGAATGCACGAGTGATTTCACCAGAAAGCACGATACGAGCACGAATTTGATCGCGACGAACAACATTCGCAGCTTTTAAAGTTTCAAGGCTAACGATGTCGCCTTCCACTTTAGTTAACTCAGACAAACGTACTTCAGCAGTTTTTAAAGCGATTTGGCTAGTGAAACCGAATTTAGGTAAACGACGATAAATCGCTGTTTGACCACCTTCGAAACCTGGACGAACGCCACCACTTTTACGTGATTTTTGACCTTTGACACCACGGCCACCAGTCTTACCAACGCCAGAACCGATACCACGGCCTAAACGACGGTGTTCACGTTTTGCACCTTCTGCAGGTGCAAGCTCATTTAAACGCAGAGTCATGGCTTATTCCTCTACACTAACCATATAGTAGACTTTGTTGATCATACCGCGGTTAGAAGGCGTATCTTGCACTTCTACAGTATGACCAATACGACGCAGACCTAAACCTTGTAAGCAAAGCTTGTGATTTTTCAAGCGATGTGAAGAAGATTTAGTCTGGGTAACTTTAATCGTTTTCATGATTGATTACCCTTGAATTTCTTCTACTGATTTACCACGTTTCGCAGCGACTTTCTCAGGAGAAGTCATATCACGCAAACCTTTAAAAGTTGCGTTTACTACGTTAGCAGCATTTGTAGAACCATAACATTTAGCAAGTACGTTATGTACACCTGCAGCTTCAAGAACGGCACGCATTGCACCACCAGCGATTACGCCAGTACCTTCTGAAGCAGGTTGCATGTATACACGGCTTGCACCATGACGAGCATTCACAGGGTGTTGTAAAGTAGTACCAGCAAGGTCTACAGTGATCATGTTGCGACGAGCAGCTTCAAGTGCTTTAGAAATAGCAGCAGGAACTTCACGTGCTTTACCACGACCAAAACCAACACGACCATTACCATCACCCACAACAGTTAATGCTGTGAAAGAGAAGATACGACCGCCCTTAACAACTTTGGCTACACGATCAACGGCAACCAGCTTTTCAACAAGACCTTCGTTTTGTTCAACTTTAGCCATGATTAGAACTCCAAGCCGTTTTCACGAGCAGCATCAGCCAAGGCTTTGATACGACCATGATATTTAAAACCAGAACGGTCAAATGCAACTTTAGTTACACCAGCTGCTTTCGCACGTTCTGCGATTAAAGCACCTACTTTAGTAGCCGCGTCTACATTACCTGTAGTACCGCTACGTAAAGATGCATCCAAAGTTGAAGCTTGCGCTAAAACTTTGCCACCATCTGCTGAAATAACTTGAGCATAGATGTGACGCGGAGTGCGGTTTACACACAAACGAGTCGCACCCAATGCACGAATGTGCAAGCGTGTGCTTTTCGCACGACGCAAACGGGATTGTTTCTTTTCGTTCATAAGAACCTCGCGCCTTATTTCTTCTTAGCTTCTTTACGAAGAATGACTTCATCCGAATAACGAACACCTTTACCTTTATATGGTTCAGGAGCACGGTATGCACGGATTTCTGCCGCTACTTGACCTAACAACTGCTTGTTTGCTGATTTCAAAATGATTTCAGTAGCAGTTGGAGTTTCCGCTGTTACACCTTCCGGTAAAGCGTAGTCAATTGGGTGTGAGTAACCAAGGTTAAGGTTTACAACAGTACCTTTAACCGCAGCTTTATAACCAACACCAACTAGCTGCAACTTACGTTCGAAGCCTTCGCTAACACCTTTTACAAGGTTGTTCAATACAGCGCGAGCAGTACCAGCTTGCATCCAAGCATCTTTCGATTCTTTAACTGGAGCAAGTTGAAGTTTACCTTCTTCCTGTTTTAGCTCGACCAGCGCATGCAGGTTGAAAGACAATGTACCTTTAGTGCCTTTCACTTCGACCTGCCGGCCGTTCTGAGTAACTGCTACACCATTAGGTACAGTTACTGGGGCTTTAGCCACACGAGACATGAGGAATCACCTATTAAGAAACAAAAGCAATAACTTCACCACCAACGCCCGCAGCACGTGCAGCGCGATCAGTCATGATGCCTTTGCTTGTAGAAACAATTGCAATACCTAAACCTTGCTTAACGCTTGGAAGTTTATCTTTACCACGGTATTGGCGAAGACCTGGACGGCTTACGCGCTTAACCATTTCGATAACTGGTTTGCCTTCGAAATATTTTAAAGTAATTGTCAAAGTAGATTTTGTCTCTTCTTGAGCAACTTCTACATTTGAAATATAACCTTCTTGTTGAAGTACGTTTGCAATTGCAACTTTCAACTTAGAAGAAGGCATAGAAACAGTTTGTTTCTTAGCCATTTGTGCGTTACGAACACGTGTTAGCATGTCGGCAACGGTATCTTGCATACTCATTTAGTCGCTCCTTACCAGCTTGCCTTAACAACGCCTGGTACATCACCCTGCATTACTGTGTCACGTAATTTGTTACGGCTTAAACCGAACTTACGGAAGTAACCATGAGGACGACCAGTTAAACCACAACGGTTACGAAGACGTACCGGAGATGCATTACGTGGCAATGCTTGTAACTTTAACATCGCTTCGAAACGCTCTTCTTCACTTGCATTTACGTTTGCAATCGTAGCTTTTAATTCAGCACGTTTTGCAGCGTATTTAGCAACTGTTTTTTCGCGTTTCAATTCGCGATTAATCATACCTTTCTTAGCCATATCGACCTCTTATTTGAACGGGAAGCCGAATGCACGCATAAGCGCACGGCCTTCGTCATCGGTGCGAGCAGTCGTAGTAATAGTAATATCCATACCACGAATACGATCAATCTTATCGAAATCGATTTCAGGGAAAACGATTTGCTCTTTCAAACCCATTGAGTAGTTACCACGACCATCAAATGATTTCGAAGAGAAACCACGGAAGTCACGGATACGAGGGATTGCGATTGAGATCAAACGGTCCAAGAATTCGTACATTTGGTCGCCACGTAAAGTAACTTTACAACCAATCGGCCAACCATCACGGATTTTGAAACCTGCGATAGATTTACGAGCAAGTGTAATTACTGGTTTTTGACCAGCAATTAATTGCATGTCGACTACAGCGCCATCTAATAATTTCTTATCAGTTGCAGCTGCGCCTACACCCATGTTTAGGGTAATTTTTGTGATGCGTGGAATTTCCATCACGTTCTTAATGCTAAGTTCTTCTTGTAACTTTGCTTTAAGTTCATCGTTGTAACGTGCTTTAAGTCTGGCCATTGCCTTTTCAACCTATTACTTCGCTACCGCCACTGATTCACCATTTGATTTATAAACGCGAGTTTTCACGCCATCAATCACTTGGTAACCAACACGGTCAGCCTTCTGGGTTGTAGCATTTAAAATTGCCACGTTTGAAATATGAAGCGAAGCTTCTTGAGTAACTACACCGCCTTCAGCGCCAGTTACACGGTTAGGCTTTTGATGCTTCTTCACTAAGTTAAGGCCTTCAACCTTAACGCGGTCTTCAGAAACAGACAATACAGTACCCTGTTTGCCTTTTTCTTTACCTGCGATCACGATAACTTGATCGCCTTTTTTAATCTTAGCCATGATTGCCTCTTATAGAACTTCAGGAGCCAATGAAATGATTTTCATGAACTGTTCAGTACGAAGTTCACGAGTCACTGGTCCGAAGATACGAGTAGCAATCGGAGCTTTGTTGTTGTTCAAGATAACTGCAGCATTATCATCAAAACGGATCACAGAACCATCTGGACGACGAATGCCGAATTTAGTACGAACTACAACCGCATTCATCACGTCACCTTTTTTAACACGTGCGCGTGGGATTGCTTCTTTTACAGTAACTTTAATAATGTCGCCAACAGAAGCATAACGACGATGTGAACCACCAAGTACTTTAATACATTGTACGCGGCGAGCACCACTGTTGTCTGCTACGTCGAGCATAGTTTCGGTTTGAATCATTGCCCTACTCCAAAACCGAGCATCACCGGTCACAATTTCGAAAGGCTCAAAGAGTACTCGAAATTGACCGATGATGCAACAAGAACGTCGAATTACTCAGCAGCTGCTTCAACTACTTCCACTAAAGTCCAAGCTTTAGTTTTAGAAATTGGGCGGCTTTCTTTAATGGTTACAACATCGCCAATTTTAGCAACGTTGTTCTCATCATGAGCGTGTAACTTAGTTGAACGGCGAATTGACTTGCCATACAACGGGTGTTGAACGCGGCGTTCAATAAGAACAACAATAGATTTATCCATTTTGTCACTTACGACTTTGCCGGTTAACGTGCGGACTGTTTTTTCACTCATTGTCCGTTCCCCTGTTTTTCGGTAAGGAGTGTCTTAATACGAGCAATTGTCTTACGAGCAACTTGCACTTCGTGCGATTTACCCAACTGACCAGTTGCTTTCGCCATACGAAGACGGAATTGGTTAAGCTGTTGCTCATCAAGCAAAGCTTTCAACTCTTCTACCGATTTTTCACGTAGATCTTTAGTTTTCATTACATTACCGTCCGAGTCACGATAGTGGTTTTAAACGGAAGTTTAGCAGCAGCTAAAGCAAATGCTTCACGCGCTAATTCTTCGTTCACACCTTCAATTTCGTACAGGATTTTACCTGGTTGGATCTGGCAAACCCAGTATTCCACGCTACCCTTACCTTTACCCATACGCACTTCAAGAGGCTTTTGAGTAATTGGTTTATCCGGGAATACGCGAATAAAGATTTTACCACCACGCTTAATACGGCGGCTAATAGTACGACGTGCAGCTTCAATCTGACGCGCAGTCATACGACCACGTTCAGTTGCTTTAATTGCAATCGAACCAAATGATACTGTACTACCACGATGCGCTAGACCAGTGTTACGGCCTTTGTGCACTTTACGGAATTTGGTACGTTTAGGTTGCAACATGGATTATTCTCCCTTGTCAGCAGCACGGTCACCGCGACGACCACGACGCTCTTGACCTTCACCACGACCACGACCACGTTTAGCTGGACGATCTTCAGCAGGAGCAGGGTTCATGACTTGTTTCATGCCACCTAAGATCTCGCCACGGAAAATCCAAACTTTAACACCAATCGTACCGTAAGTTGTTTCTGCACGCATAGTTGCATAGTCAATGTCTGCACGTAACGTATGCAAAGGTACACGACCTTCACGATACCATTCTGTACGAGCAATCTCTGCACCACCTAAACGGCCAGACACTTCAACTTTGATACCTTTAGCACCAGCACGCATAGTGTTTTGAACCGCACGCTTCATAGCACGACGGAACATAACACGCTTTTCTAATTGAGAAGCAATTGCTTCAGCAACTAAACGCGCATCTAAGTCTGGGCGATCAATTTCGTTGATACTTACTTGCGCTGGAACACCCATAATGCTGGTAAGTTCGCGCTGTAATTTCTCAATATCTTCGCCTTTTTTACCGATTACGATACCAGGACGAGCTGTGCTAATAGTTACTTTAGCAGCGCCTGATGGACGTTCGATAAGAATATTGCTTACCATCGCATTCTTAAGTTTTTTAGTTAAAAACTCACGAACTTGAAGATCTTTAAGCAAGTATTCAGCGTATTGTTTCGGATTCGCATACCAGTTAGCGTTATGACGTTTCACAACACCTAGGCGGATACCGATTGGATGAACCTTCTGACCCATATCAAACCCCTACCTTAACGGTGATGTGACAAGTACGCTTAGTAATACGATCTGCACGGCCTTTAGCACGTGGCATAATACGTTTAAGGCTCATGCCTTCATCAACGTAAATCGTAGAAACTTTAAGATCGTCAACATCTAAACTGTTATTGTGTTCAGCGTTTGCAATCGCAGATTCCAATGCTTTTTTTACTAAAACAGCAGCTTTTTTATTGCTGAAGTTTAAGATATTTAAAGCATGCGCAACAGATTTGCCGCGAATAAGATCTGCAACCAAACGTGCTTTTTGTGCCGAGATAGCGGCACCGCGTAATTTAGCAGTTACTTCCATCATGACACCTATTAACGTTTAGATTTCTTGTCAACACCGTGACCACGATAGGTACGAGTTGGCGCGAATTCACCGAGTTTATGACCAACCATATGCTCAGTAACAATTACTGGAACGTGATTACGACCATTATGAACAGAGATTGTTAAACCAACAAAATCTGGAAGGATCATCGAACGACGAGACCAAGTTTTGATCGGCTTGCGAGAGTTACTAGCAACAGCCGCTTCAACCTTAGCGAACAAGTGCGCATCGACGAATGGGCCTTTTTTCAGAGAACGAGGCATTAGTCAGATTCCTTTACTTGACGCGACGGTCGCGAATAATCATCTTAGTCGTACGCTTATTGGTACGTGTCTTGTACCCTTTAGCTTTTTGACCCCATGGGCTTACAGGTTGAATACCTTTGTTACGCCCTTCACCACCACCGTGTGGGTGGTCAATCGGGTTCATCGCCATACCACGTACGGTAGGACGAACACCACGCCAGCGTGAAGCACCAGCTTTACCCAATGAACGAAGGTTGTTTTCTTGGTTAGAAACTTCACCAATTACAGCGCGGCATTCAACGTGTACTTTACGCATTTCGCCTGAACGAAGACGAATAATCGCGTAAGAACCATCACGACCCAACAACTGAACAGAAGCACCAGCAGAACGCGCTAATTGCGCACCCTTACCAATTTTAAGTTCAACGTTATGAAGTGTAGAACCGATCGGCATGTTACGAAGTGGCAAGCAGTTACCTGGACGAATTGGAGCATCGTTACCAGATTGTACTTTATCGCCAGCACGTAAACCTTTAGGTGCAATGATATAACGACGCTCACCGTCAGCATATTTCAATAAAGCAATATGTGCTGTACGGTTTGGATCGTATTCAATACGCTCTACAACAGCTGGAATGCTGTCTTTGTTACGTTTGAAGTCAACGATACGGTAGTGTTGTTTATGACCACCACCAACGTGACGAGTAGTAATGTGACCGTTGTTATTACGACCACCAGTACGTTTTTTAGCTTCAACCAACGGTGCGTAAGGAGCGCCTTTGTGAAGATGGTCATGAACCACTTTCTCTACAAAGCGACGTCCTGGAGACGTTGGCTTACATTTTTGAATCGGCATAATTTTCGTCCTTATTCCGCTGCGCTTTCAGCGGTATCGCCCAAGTCAGCCATTTCAACATCTTGGCCGGCTTTCAGGGTGACGTATGCTTTTTTAACATCAGAACGACGTCCTAATGTACGACCAAAGCGCTTAGTCTTACCTTTAGTAATAGTTGTGTTAACTTTAACAACTTCTACACCAAAAAGTTTTTCAACTGCTTTTTTGATTTCAAGCTTAGTAGCATTGATGTCTACTTTAAATACTTGAACACCAACAGTATCACCTAAAACTTGTGCCTTTTCTGAGAAGACTGGTCCTTTAAGGACTTGATAGATACGTTCGTTGTTCATCCGAGTTCTACCTCAATTTTCTTAGCAGCAGCTACAGACATCACAACTTTATCAAACGCGATCAAGCTTACAGGATCGATTGCAGTTGCATCTACCACATCTACATGCGGAAGGTTGCGTGCTGCAAGATATAAGTTCTCATCTACAGCGTCAGTAACGATTAATGCACGAGCAGCATTTAAGTCGTTAAGTTTTGCAAGCAATTCTTTAGTTTTTGGAGCTGCAACAGCAAACTCTTCAACTAATACAAGGCGATCTTGGCGAACAAGTTCAGCTAAGATACATTGCATTGCACCGCGGTACATCTTACGGTTTACTTTTTGAGACCAATCTTGTGGACGAGCAGCAAAAGTTTTACCACCACCAACCCAGATAGGGCTACGAATAGAACCCGCACGAGCACGACCAGTACCTTTTTGACGGAATGGTTTTTTACCACCGCCAGAAACGTCTGCACGCGATTTTTGAGCACGAGTACCTTGACGACCACCTGCTAAGTAAGCAGTAACAACTTGGTGTACAAGAGCCTCGTTAAATTCACGTCCGAAAGCAACTTCAGACAATTCAACAGCAGAGCCGGAAACAGTTTTCAAATTCACGGTATTTCCCCTCAGGCCTTGATGGTAGGACGTACAATTACGTCACCGCCAGTTGCACCAGGAATTGCACCTTTAACAACTAAAACAGAACGTTCAGCGTCAATAGATACGATTTCAAGACCTTGTACTGTTACGCGTTCATCACCTAAGTGACCAGCCATTTTTTTGCCTTTGAACACGCGTCCAGGAGTTTGGTTTTGACCTGTAGAACCTAATACACGGTGAGAAACTGAGTTACCGTGAGTAGCGTCTTGGGTACGGAAGTTCCAACGTTTAACACCACCTTGGAAACCTTTACCTTTTGATTGACCAGTTACGTCAACAATTTGACCAACTGTGAACAAATCAACGCCAATAGTACCGCCAACTTCACGACCGTCAAGCTCAGCTTCAGTAACACGGAACTCTTTAACTAAACGACCAGCAGCAACACCAGCTTTCGCGAAGTGACCTTTCTGAGCGTTAGTTACGCGAGATTCGCGACGTTCACCAGTAGTTACTTGAACAGCTTGATAACCATCAGTTTCAAGTGTTTTGATTTGCGTAATGCGGTTTGGATCGACTTCGATGACTGTAACAGGTACAGAAACACCAGCATCTGTAAAGATGCGAGTCATACCACATTTGCGACCGACTAAACCAATAGCCATGTGCATAAACCTCTAAAAAAGCGGCCTAATTAACTAATCGTTAATTAACCGAAAGCCTTAACCCAAAGCGATCTGAACATCAACACCAGCTGCAAGATCCAACTTCATCAATGCATCAACAGTTTTATCTGTAGGTTGAACGATGTCGATCAAACGTTTGTAGGTGCGGATTTCGTACTGGTCACGCGCATCTTTGTTAACGTGCGGTGAAGTAAGAACGTTGAAGCGTTCGATGCGAGTAGGCATCGGAATTGGACCACAAACTTGTGCGCCGGTACGCTTAGCGGTTTCTACGATCTCTTGAGCTGATTGATCAATCAGACGATGATCAAAAGACTTAAGACGGATACGAATTCTCTGGTTAGACATACCAGTAAACTCCAAGCCAAATATATAAAGAATCACCTTTGACGCATCTCACCTATTGGTAAGTGTCAAAGGCAGTGATAATCACCAAGGTCGTGATCGATGCCACGACTGTAATGCACATTTACTACTTTCTTCGCAGTAAATGCCCTCTTCTTGAGGGTCGCTCATTATAACGATTGTTTAAGTCTTATGCAATTCTCTTTTTCTATTTTTTGTTCAAATCCTGCTTTAGCCAAGTATGAGTAATTCATTCTATGCACTTATTACAAACTCGATCGCTTTATTTAAGAGTTGATTACCCTGTTCAAATTTTTGTGCTTCCGAATATTGCAGTTCTCTTGCCGATTGAACATATTCACCGTCAAAAATAGATAGCTCCTCTTCATTTTCAAGTAAGAGTTCTAAAGCTGCCGGTGTCATTTCCGGATGAAATTGAAAACCTAATACATTTTTCCCAATCTGATATATCTGATTACGACAAGCAACGTTCTCAGCTAAACGTATAGCACCTTTAGGTATTTCAAATGTTTCACTATGCCACTGCATCACATTAATTTCTTCAGGTAGCGGAAAGCTTTCTTGGGGTAAGTTAGCAACTCTTTGAACTGTCGACCATCCAAGTTCTTGATAACGATTGCGACTAACAGCTGCACCTAATGCATTTGCAATTAACTGCCCACCTAGACAAAGACCTATAGCAGGTTTTCCTGCCGCCAAATATCGACGCAACCATCTTTTTTCTATTTTAAGCCATGGATAGTTTGCCTCGTCATTTACACTCATGGTTCCACCCATGATTAATAGTAAATCTACTTCTTCAATTCGTGGTAAAGCTTCTATTTCAAGTGACCGATCAACTGGTAGTGCAAAGAACTCCGTAGAGCTAATAGTGGCCTGATGAGCTTTTAAAAATGAATAACAGCTTCCAAACCCTTCGCCAGCAATATGTTGAAAATAGTGAACACGTAAATGCGACTTCATGCGCTTAAACCTATTGTTGTTAGAATGTTGGTTTGATCTTTGCAAAAATAAAGCCAAGTTTTTAGTGAATGTTACAGCAGTAACGAAACATCTTAGAATTAATCAAAAATCTAGCGAATAAGTGAGTTTTCTCTTAATCTAATCTTATTATTTAAAGCATAGTGCCCCATGAAAAAGCATAACAATTTCCAAACCCGACTCATTCATGCACCACGAAAAGCGCCTCAATTCATCGAGACCGTGCAACCTCCCTTATTTCGTGCATCGACTATTATTTTTAAATCAACTGCGCACCTTTTTGACCGTCATTGGACCAATCCTTATGACTACAGTTATGGTACACACGGCACACCAACAACGTTTACCTTAGGCGACAATATTGCCCAAATAGAGGGTGGTTCATACTGTTTACTTGCACCAAGTGGGTTATCTGCAATTAATCTAGTTAACTCTACTTTTTTAGGAACAGGGGATGAAGTTTGGGTACCAGATAATATATATGGCCCAAATCTGGAGCATCTAAACTATTTAAAAGATCAATATGGTGTTAGCGTCAAAGTTTATAATTCAATTGATGCCTCAAGCTTTAGACCAACTGAAAAAACCAAACTTTTATGGATAGAAGCAGCAGGTTCTGTCACTCTCGAATTCCCTGATCTTAAAGAGTTAGTTAAAAAAGCAAAGGCACATGGAGTTGCAACTGCTTTAGATAATACTTGGGGAGCTGGACTTGCATTTAATACTTTTGATTTCTCTGATGAGCACTTGTCAGTAGATTTAACTGTTCATGCGCTAACAAAATATCCAAGTGGTGGTGGTGATATTTTAATGGGAAGTGTTGTAACACGTGATGAGAAGTTACATCATCGTTTGTTCCGAATGCATGCCATTTTAGGAATTTCAGTATCTGGCGATGATACAGCTCAAGTTCAACGTAGCCTTGCTCACATGTCGTTAAGATATGAACAACAATCAAATAATGCTAAAACACTGCTGAAATGGTTAAAGGAACAGCCGCAGTTTGCTCAAGTTTTACATCCGAGTGATGAAGCTTCCCCAGGTCATCAATACTGGCAAGAGATTTGCACAACAGGTAAGAGTGCAGGATTAGTCAGTGTAATATTTAAACCTGATTATGACATTTCAGCAGTACGTCGTTTTTGTGATGCTCTTAAGCTATTTAAACTTGGCTTTAGCTGGGGTGGACCAGTTAGCCTTGTCATGCTTTATGATTTAAAAATGATGCGAAAACTTGAGAATACACATTTACAACAAGGTTTATTGGTTCGTTTGTGTATAGGTCTGGAAGATCCACAAGATTTAATTCAAGATATCGAAAGTGCACTGAAACATTTGTAAAACGACAACATCAATAGTGGCTCGCTCCAAGGGATAAAAATATATGGGTACACCGATTGTTATTGCTAAAAATATTAATGACACATCAAAAGAAATTGTTTTGCTTTCTCAATTTGCCAACCGGCATGGACTAATTGCAGGTGCTACAGGTACAGGTAAAACAGTCACATTAAAAGTGCTCGCAGAAAGTTTTTCTCGAATCGGTGTTCCCGTCTTTCTTGCCGATGCAAAAGGTGATGTTTCTAGCCTAGCAAAAGCTGGAGAGGCTTCAGATAAATTTAATGAACGCTTAAAGCTTTTACAAATTGATAGTGTTCCTTTTGCTGCCAATCCCGTTATTTTTTGGGATTTATTTGGGCAACAAGGCCACCCTATTCGGACCACTATTTCCGAGATTGGTCCAATTTTATTAGCACGTATACTTAACCTAAATGACACTCAAGAAGGTGTTTTATCTGCTGTGTTCCGCATCGCAGATGATCAAGGACTATTGTTAGTCGACTTTAAAGATTTAAAAGCCATGATCACGTTTGTGAGTGAACATGCGGCAGAATTTAAAGCCGAATACGGCAATTTATCTCCAGCCAGTTTAGGAGCGATTCAGCGTAATTTGCTCGCTCTTGCCGACCAAGGTGGAGATCAATTCTTTGGAGAGCCAGCGTTAAATATTCTTGACTTTATACAAACTGACGCTAATGGACTCGGCTATATCAACATTCTTGCTGCTGATAAGCTCATGAATACACCTAAGCTATATGCTACTTTCTTGTTATGGATGCTTTCTGAGTTATTTGAACAGCTTCCTGAAGTTGGTGATATGGATAAACCGAAACTCGTGTTTTTCTTCGATGAAGCTCACTTGTTATTTGATAATGCCAGTCAAGCTTTACAAGAAAAAATTGAACAAGTTGTACGTTTAATTCGCTCTAAAGGTGTCGGTATTTATTTTATTACCCAAAATCCACTCGATTTACCAGAAAGTGTTTTGGGTCAACTTGGTAACCGCGTACAACATGCCCTACGTGCCTTTACACCTAAAGACCAAAAAGCAGTAAAAACCGCTGCGGATACGTTCCGCTCCAATCCTAATTTCAAAGTGGATGAGGCGATTACACAGCTAGCCGTAGGTGAAGCACTCATTAGTTGTCTAGATGAGCAAGGTACACCACAAATTGTCGAGCGCGGTTGGGTCATGCCTCCCTACTCTTCTTTTACCCCTATTACGCCTGAAGAACGAAAGACTCTGATTTCTCAAAGTATTATTGCTGGCGTCTATGAGCAAGCTGTAGATCGCGAGAGCGCTTATGAAATGCTCCAAAATAAAGTCGCTGAACGTGAGCAGCAAAAACAGGATGCTGAGCTTGCCAAAGAGCAAGAAGCTTTAGCGAAGCAACAAGCCAAGGAACAAGAACGTTTAGCACGCGACCAACAGAAGGAAGAAGAACGTGCTGCAAGAGAACGAGCAAAACTAACTCAAGATATTGTCGGAACTTTTGCAAAAAGTGCTGCTCGAAGCTTAGGCGGCAGTACAGGACAGAAATTGGTGCGGGGGCTACTCGGCTCATTATTTGGAAAATAAAAACTTAATCAAATCATTATGTTATTTTAAGGGATTTAATATCCCTTAATTTTTTTAAGGTTTTTGTAAAAAAGCTATTGCCACAATTTTTTTAAAGATGTATTTTAAATACATCTTATATAGCCAGATAATTAAGGTCTAGCCATGACTCCACAACAAATTGAACTCGTTAAATCTACTGTACCTGTATTACGTGAACATGGCGTTACGCTGACTACATACTTTTATAAACGTATGTTGAATAACAACCCAGAATTAAAAAATGTATTTAATCTTGATGATCAGACCAGCCTGCGCCAACCTCGCGCTCTTGCAGCAGCAGTACTCGCGTATGCTGAAAATATTGAAAATCCTACAGTGCTCGCTAAAGCAGTTGAACGTATTACCACTAAGCATGTGAGTTTAGATATTCAGCCAGATCAATATGCAATTGTGGGCGACAACTTACTTCATTCAATTAGTGAAGTTTTAAATGTTCCATTTGAATCAGAACTGATTGAAGCGTGGAAACAAGCTTACTTACAGTTGGCAGATATCTTAATTGGTGTTGAAAAACAAAAATATGAACAGCTTGAAAGCTTAAAAGGTGGATGGGCTGGCTGGCGTTCATTTGAAATTACACAAATTGATCCTCTTGAGTCTGGCAAACGCTTTACGTTAAAAGCGACTGACCACGAAGATGTACTGACTAGCCCAGCAAATGCTTTTATTTCAGTAAAAGTTCAAGTTCCCGATCAACAACTCGAACAACCTAAAGCTTTTAAATTTACAGAAGCTCAAGAGAACAATACTTATCATTTTGATGTTCAACCTGAAGAAAACCATACAGAGTTTTCGGTCTCTAACATTTTGCTTGAACACTATAGAGTGGGTGATCAAGTACAAGTTTCAGCCCCTTTAACGCTGTAACTGAAAAAGCGCTAGCCTGAAAGTTTTATTCTTTAGACTTTCAGGCTAAGATGATCAACCTCTTAACCTTTAGTTTTTGGTGATCATGCAACTTAATAAATTTACCGATTATGCTTTGCGAATATTAATGTATGTCGCTCGCCCAAGTGACGCGCCCTACACAATTGCAGAAATCGCTCAAGATTTATATGTTTCGCAAAATCATCTCGTGAAGGTTGTCCATTTTATGGGTAAACAAGAGTGGATTATCACCATTCGCGGTAAAGGTGGTGGAATTCGCTTAAACCCCAAAGCATTAGACTTAAAGCTCGGTGCAATTGTCCGAATTTTACAAGGTGACCATCAAATTGTTGAATGCAACACCCCACCGTGCGTTCTACGCTCGCATTGCGGTTTAAAAGGAATTCTTGATCAAGCTTTAGAAAGCTTCTATCAAAGTTTAGACCAATATACGCTGGGAGAAGTCTTACAACAGCCTAAATCTGCTTCAAACACCTCACCTATAGACTTTTTACAAATCTAGTGCCCGTAATTCTATTTATCTTTGCAAGCAAGCTTACTGAAAATTAGCAAGAATAACCAAGCTCCTTTATACTAGGCGCGAGCCCTCTCATTTAAAAAGTTATTTTTTATGCGTCGTAGTGAAAAATCGAAAGACACCAAAGCCAGACTCGCACCCAAGCAAAAGATCAGTTATGAAAAGAAACCAGATCCAGCAATCACAGCTTATGCTGTGCAATCTCTGAACTGGTTACGCCAAGCTGAGTTTTTAATGAGTGCTCCTAAATTGGCACTTTGTGTTGAAGATAGTGGCTACGAGATTGCTTTTGCAGGGCGCTCAAATGCTGGTAAGTCTAGTGCTATTAATGCCTTAACCAACAAAAAACAACTCGCACGTGCCTCAAAAAAACCTGGCCGTACTCAAATGATTAACTTCTTCAGCTTAGGTAATCCTGATCAACGCTTAGTTGACCTTCCTGGTTATGGTTATGCAGCTGTACCAGAAGATATGAAGCGTGTTTGGCAAAAAGAATTAGAAAATTATCTAATCCATCGTAAAAGCTTACAAGGATTAGTTTTACTTATGGATATTCGCCACCCTTTACAGCACTTTGACATGATGATGCTAGAGTGGGCTTATTCACGCCATCTATTTGTTCATATTCTTTTAACCAAAGCAGACAAACTGAACCGTGGTCCAGCAAACAAAGTCTTGCTTGAAGTTAAACAACAATTGAAAAAAATGAAGCTTGATTTCTCTATTCAGCTTTTCTCATCACTTAACAAATTAGGTTTAGAAGAACTCGCAAGTGTGATGGCTGGTCGTCTACATTTCACACTTGATCAAGAGCCAGAATTTGACGTTGACGCGATCCCTGAGGCAAGCGATGAGGATGCTGAAGAGTAAATCGTCAAAACAGATACAATTTCTTCATTAAATTTATATTCAATTGGCCCCTATTGCTAAACACAAATGTAGGGGCTTTTTTTATACTCGTTATAACTTCATCGAGTTAAAAATCAGGACTAAATGATGAAATTGTTATCTTTTTTGAAGAACAAGGCTTTAGGTTCTTCTATTGACTATAAAATTCTTCCACGCAAAGTAAAATTTGACTGGAAAGATACCCCTGTAGACTGGATTCCAAACCAACCGTTTGCAAGTTATTTTATTAATGAAATTAATAATATCCTGCCTGCTGGAGAGTTCTGGTTCTGCCGACTCTATAACAAAGTTTTGCCTCGTATTACCGATGAAAAACTTAAACAGGATGTTCAAGCATTTATTCGCCAAGAAGCAATGCACGCAAATGCACATACTTCTGCCAATAAAGAATATTTGAGCGCACGTAATATTGATATCCAGAGAAATCTGGACATTATGAATTATCTATTTACCACTGCCTTAGCAGATAAACCATTCGACAAAGAAGTCCCTCAATTTCTACAAGGGCAATGGGACCTTTTCCGTTTGGGCGTTATTGCAACTGTTGAGCATATGACCTGTGTACTCGGTAAATATGCGCTTTACAACAAACGTTGGGAAGAATTAGGCGCAGATCCTGAAATGGTCGATCTGGTTAAATGGCATGGTTCAGAAGAAATTGAACACCGTACCGTTGCTTTTGATTTATATCGCCATTTGGGTGGTGGATATATTCCACGCTACTATTTAAGCCTTGCAGTGATTGTACTGGTGCTTGGATTATGGGTAGATGGCGCTGCACATATTATGAAACAAGATCCACGTTTTGCTAATGCTGCTAAATCTAGATTTTTCCCAGTATGGGTTGCTGTAGAGTGGTATAAAATTAGCAGAAAAGATAATCAGGTTTTACCAAACCCAATCTGGTTGATTGCCCAACAAATTGATTACCTCATGCCTTGGTATGATCCAGTCAAGGAAGGCAGCACTGAAGATGCGGTAAGTTATTTATCGCAATCTCCAGCAGCAAAAAGAGCCGAGTTACAAGCGGCTTAAAAATAAAAAAGCAGGATTTAAAACCCTGCTTTTTTATTTAGGAGATTAGACACTGATATCTTTATCTTTTGTATAACGATCAACAACCACACTAATCATCATATCACCCTGCACATTTACCACTGTTCTTACCGTATCCAATAGGCGATCAATCGGAAGTAAAATTGCAATTGCTTCAGCCGGTAAACCTACAGACTGTAAAACCATAATCATGGTAACCATACCAGCACTTGGAATGCCAGGGGCCCCTAGTGATGCAATCATTGCTGTTAAACACACAATAATTTGTTGTGTCAGGTTTAAGTCTAGCCCCACCAAATTTGCGACAAACAATGCAGCAGCTGCTTCATATAGTGCTGTGCCATCCATATTAAGCTGTGTACCTAAAGGAATTACAAAACCAGCTGTTTGCGGACGAACCCCTAAGTTTTCCTGTGCGCATTTCATACTAAGGGGCATTGTGGCAGAACTAGAACTGGTTGCAAATGCTGTAATTAGCGCTGTACGTGTTCCTTTGAAAAAAGCCCAAGGACTCATGCGGCCAAAAATCCAAAGTAGTAACGGTAAAACAACAGCGCCATGAAAAATGGTAGTCCCTGTCACTACAACAGCAAACTCAGCCAAACGACTGAGTACCGAAATATCTTCCGTTGCCATTAACTTTGCTAATAAAGCAAAAATACCCAAAGGTGCTAGCTTCATTACCCAGCCGACTAGCATCATCATCATTTCAAAAAATTGATGACTTAATAAGCGAATACTTTTAAAACGCTCACCGCCATGGACTAAAGCAACACCAACAAATAGTGCAAACACCACAACGGCTAAAACGTTACCATCGCTGAATGCTTTAAATGGATTAATTAATGTATTTTGAATAAAATTAGTGAAAAAACTTGCAGGATTTAAACTATCTGGTGCCTGATAGTTTTGCATAGACGTTTGGAAAATAGAGATATCTATACCACGTCCTACTTCAAATAGATGAGCACAACTTATACCTAAAATTAAAGCTAATGTTGTTGTAGTCAAACAACATAAAAAGGTAATTTTCCAGACTGGACCTAACTGCCCTCCCGCCTGCAAATTAGATACACCCACAACAATCGAGCTAAAAATCAAAGGCACCAACAACATTTTAAGCAGCCCAATAAAGACACTACTTAATATGCCTAACCCATATAAACTATGTTTTACAAACGCAGTATCGGGATACAACGTTAATATAAAACCAAAGGCTAAGCCTAAAATGGCAGCAATAAGAATTTGTGTGTTTAAGTTCATATCAGCATTATTTTTTTCAGTTGGCAATCCTTTTGCAAATATGACATGAGCTTGCTTTTCATACGAGCAATTTTTTGTCACATCGTTTCAATTAAAAATAAAAAAGCCATCTTATGAGATGGCTTTATGAATAAGCTTATTGCGTTTCAATTTCGCGCAAACGGATCAAACCCTCTTGCACCGTACTACATACAAGTTGGCCATTTTGCCACATACGGCCAAAATTCAATCCGCGAGAAGCTGCACTAACCGTTGCCTCCATGTCATAAAGCATCCATTCATCAGCACGGAGTGGTCGATGGAAATAAATGGCATGATCAATACTGGCACATTGCAAACTTGGAGAAATATAGCTTAAGCCATGTGGTCTTAAAGCCGTAGTCATTAAAGTGAAGTCTGAATAAAACGCCACAATTGCTTGGTGTAAAGCAATGTCATCTAGCTGTTTTGGAATACGATCATGGGTACGAATATAGTGCGCATTATAGGGAGCTTCGGGTTGCGGCTGAAATGGATTGACTGGATCAATCGGACGAATTTCAACATGACGCTCACGCATGAAACTTGCACGGACATTTTCTGGTACAAAGTTAAGAATACCTTCTTTAAGCTCACTTTCCGATTTTAATGTCTCAGGAGCTGGGTATTCCGGTTCTGAATGTTGGTAGTTCAAACCTTCTTCAGGGTTGGCGAAAGACACCATTGCCGAGAAAATAACTCGTCCATGTTGGATTGCCCGAACTTGGCGGCTAACAAAGCTTTTACCATCACGCAAACGATCTACTTCATAGATGATTGGAGCATTAATGTCGCCACCATATAAAAAGTAAGCATGCATTGAATGCGCAGGACGGTCGGTTGTATAAGAGGCAGCACGTAAAGCCTGACCTAAAACCTGACCTCCAAAAACACGTTTACCGACCAAATTACGGCTCATGCCACGGTAAATATTTTCTTCAAGCTTTTCTAAAGTGAGCAGCTCAACCAGTTCTTGGGTTAACGCATTCATGAGAGATACCTTCATATTGCAGGCAAAATTGGCATTAAAAGACAGATGTGTAGAATCTATTGTGCCATAAAAAACTATTTGTACATGGAACAATCAGTCAACTTCTGACGAACATTGCCCTTAAAACAGCTAAAAATACGATTTTTAACGATAAAAAATACCAAAAGCATTATAATTTATAAGAAAGTAGCATATTGTTTTTTTTAATAAATGCCTCAAAATAATTACCCTCTGCATTTGGTGCCGGGATTTGTCTTTAAGAAGTAGGAGTTCTTATGTCCAAGAGTGGGTTTGGTCAAATGTATCGTCGGCTTTCGAGTAAGCTACTTGACCTCGTGGTAACACCACATGTTCTTGGGGAAGTTCCTACTGAACCAGTATCAGAAACAGCGGAAACTGAAGCAAAGACTGAGCGCCAAAAAGTGGTGTGCTATGTCTTACAAAACCATTCTCGCAGTAACGCTTTAGTGGTGGATGGGGAAACTCGCCGTTTAAATTTAAAGCCGGCATTAGATCCGTTAGTCATCGGTTCTCATCAGGAAAAAGCATCAGTTTTATTTTTACAGCATAATGATGAAAATAACCTGTTAAATCCCCCACCTCATGCTTTTCCACCTCGCTTAATTAAACTGATTGAAGTTTTACAGGCAAATCCTGAGCTCGATATAGAACTGGTTCCAGTAACCGTTTTATGGGGCCGTTCGCCAGATAAAGAAGACTCTTGGTTCAAGCTCTTGTTCTCAGATACATGGGCAACACCAAGTACAGTTAAGCAGCTTGTGAATATCGGTTTACATGGTCGCCAATCTTATTTGGAGTTCCATGAACCGCAGTCTTTACGTGACCTCGTTGAATATGCTCAACAGCATTATCCGAACCTTTCACCAGCGACTTATATTGTTAGTACTTTAAATGACTACCTTGACCGTCAGCGTGAAGTGGTCTTAGGTCCTGACTTATCAGATCGTCGCAATGTCATGCAGTCAGTTGTAAAGTCTCGTGACGTGCAAGAGGCTATTCGACGCGAGAGTATTCGCGGCAAAATCAGCATGCTCGAAGCAGAACGTCGTGCGATTGGTTATGTCAATGAAATCGTATCTGACTACTCACACTCAGCAGTTCGCTTTGCAGATTTAGCATTAACACGCCTATGGACTCAGCTTTATGACGGCGTAGAAGTTCATAACTTTAGTACCGTTCGTGAACTCGCGAAAGATTACGAAATTGTTTATACACCGTGTCATCGCAGCCATATTGACTACTTATTATTGTCTTATGTGATTTATAGACGCGGCCTAATGGTTCCGTATATTGCTGCTGGTGACAACTTGAACTTGCCTTTCGTGGGCCAGCTTTTACGTGGTGGTGGTGCTTTCTTTATTCGCCGCTCTTTCCGTGGCAATGGTCTTTATACAACTGTATTTAAAGAATATTTATACAGCATTCTTTCTCGCAATACGCCACTTGAATACTTTATTGAAGGTGGTCGTTCGCGTACAGGTCGTTTATTACCACCGAAAACCGGTATGCTTGCCATGACTGTTCATAGTCATTTACGTGGCCGTACAAAGCCAATTGTATTTGTACCAACTTATATTGGTTATGAACGTCTGATGGAAGGTTCGACTTACGTTGGCGAAATGCAAGGTAAGCCAAAAGAAGCTGAATCTATTTTTGGTATTGTTAAAACATTACGAAAAATTGAGCGCATTTTCGGTAAGGTACACGTTAACTTTGGTGAACCCGTTTTTCTTGATGATTTGCTTAAACAGCATAACGCAGAAAATGTCTATATCGAGAAAAATGACGACCCAATTCCTCAAGCCGTTTCAGATGCTGTAAATAGCTCTGCACATGCAATTTTAGAAAATATTAACCGTGCGGTAGTTATTAACCCGGTTTCTTTACTCTCTATTATCTTACTTGCAACTCCAAAGCATACGCTTGATGAAGAAATCTGTATTAAGCAGCTTGAAGCTTACCGCAATTTAGCATCGAATTTCCCTTATGATCAGCGTACAGAAGTAACGCCGTTATCTGGCAAAGAAATTATTGCTTACGGCTTAAAGCTTAAATTGATTAAGCGTGTACAACATGCGCTTGGCGATATTATTGCGATTGAAGATAATCAAGCAGTTCTGCTTACATACTTCCGTAATAACATTTTGCATGCTTTCGTTTTACCTTCATTGGTTGCATCGCTTGTTGAGCATAACGGTAAAATCAGTCGTGCTGATTTAAGTAATGTCATCTATACGCTTTATCCATTCTTAAAAGCTGAACTATTCCTTAAGTGGCAAAGCAGTGAGCTTAAAGAACAGATTGAGCAATATGCAGATGCATTGGTTCAATCCAACCTTATTCAGCAAGATGACGAAGGTAACTTGATTAGCTCTGCTCCAAATACTGAAGAGCACAATCAACTTGTAGTATTAGCAACACCTGTTAAACAAAGTCTTGAACGTTATTACATGACTTTAGCTTTAATCACTCAACGTGGTTCGGGCAACATCTCAGCAAAACAAGTTGAAGAATTAAGTCATTTGTTAGGACAACGTTTATCTGTTCTTTATGAGTTTAATTCTCCTGAGTTCTTTGACAAAGCACTGTTCCAAAGCTTTATTAAAGTTTTAACTCAGCAAAATTATATTCGCACAAATGACCAAGGCCAAATCGAGTTTGATGATAATTTCCGTCAAATGGCAGCAGGCGCACAGTTAGTACTTGATGAAGTAACATTACAAATGTTGCAACACATCACGACCTTTACTGATGAAGAGTTAAAAGAAGCTCTTGAAGCAATGGCATCTCAACAAGCGAAACGTCGTTTAAAACGTAAAAAAGCTTAAAATTTTACTCAAAATAAAAGGCAACTCAGGTTGCCTTTTATTTTATCTACGCATTGAACATTCGAAGTAACGTGGATCATCGATACAACGTAAACGCTTCATCAACTCAACAAAGTAAGCATCATAATATCCAGAGCGAACATATTGATTGCGTATTTTGGCTACCATAATGTCGTAGCTCTGCTTTTCGTAAAAAGAAACATCTACCCAATAATAGGCAGGTAAATGGTTTTCCCACTGTATCGCTCGATTCGTTAATAATTGGCTATTTTGCACAAACCAAGCCCGAATTTTTCGGCCAAAATTGGCAGGATAAGCTTGAGGTTTAATAATTAAATTTACTCCGAAATAAGCCAGTGGAAAGTTAATCACCTGAGTGTCTGGCCCAAAATCTTTCTGTAAGTTATAAGGTAAAAGCCCATAAATCGGTGCAGGCATAATATCGATTTTGTTTTGCTGAAATTGTGCAATCGCATTAGATAAATCAACATAGACTGGCTGCGCCCCTACACTTCTCACCAAAGCCTGTTGTGGCGGATTATTGGCTAACACCCCGACTCTTTGACCTCTAAGCTGTGCCACTTTTGATATTTTTTTATTTTTCATGACCATATAGGCAGTTCCTACCGGAATCATACCCACCACTTCATAGTCTTGATTAATGAGTTTTTTCTCAATTGTCGGGTGATTTAAAAGCTGTAATAAATTTCGAGCAGTCCTGTTATTAGGTATAAGGCCAATCCCAGAGCTACTTCCCATAAAATGGTTGTATTGATATGTATTAAAGTTACTGGCTGCTAAACCTGAACATTTACCATCATCAAAAGCTTGAATGGCTTGCTGCTCTTTTTGATAACTGACAACTTTAAATTTGACATTATATTGCTGAGCATATAATCGGATGTCATTTAAACGACGCGTTATATCCCCTTGGGTACCCATAGGATCATATGTGCACCACAACTGATCCTCGGCCCAACTCGCAACAGACATTGCACTCAAAATAAGAGCTAAACAAAATTTCTTTACTTTCAACATTTTTATCTTTATCGGCAATTTATTTGCCTCTTCAGGTATTTCTATTGTTATTTAAAGTTTAGTCTAAATTTTGATTTGTACCATGAGCATTTAAACATAATAAATAGTCATTAAAGCAAATCGGGTGTTCAAGCTGAAAACCTGTTTCAAATAAATGTTTCGCATATATTTTTTTACCTGAAACATGAGCTGAATCCAAGGTAAGTAGCGGTAAGTCTAATTGGCTTTGAAACCAAAGAATGACTTCATGTAACGGTACAGGGGCATTATTAGCAACAAGATAACTCTTATGCGGTTTTTCATAATCGGCTAAAAATGCTAAAAATCTTGCCAAGTCATCAATATGAATACGATTACTATAGTGAATATTTGGATAAGTCTGTGTGTTTTCAGCCATTCGTTTTAATCGGTCGACCGAAGCACCATAGATACCTGTAGGACGTACAATCACACACTGCGACGGAAAATATTTCTGCCAAAGCAATTCCATATTATGAAGGATATGCCCTTGAGCATCATTCGGATGAATCTCACTATGATCATCAATCGCTTCACCAGAATTTTCACCATATACCCGCGTAGATGACACGACAATCAATCTTTTGACTGGATGAGCTTTTAAAGCCTGACGAATAGGTTCAATACTGTCCACATAAGTATGTTGATAACCTTGAACTGTACTATCGTCCGGAGAAAGTAAAATATAAACTACAT
Source organism: Acinetobacter sp. ABJ-A23_2 (assembly GCF_044538765.1). Classification (NCBI taxonomy): domain Bacteria; kingdom Pseudomonadati; phylum Pseudomonadota; class Gammaproteobacteria; order Moraxellales; family Moraxellaceae; genus Acinetobacter; species Acinetobacter sp. ABJ-A23_2. Next base: position 44,632 of record NZ_JBIUCP010000009.1, on the reverse strand, counting down.
CTACAGGCGCAATTTCACTTAAATCGAGCGTAAAAATATCCTGTACAAGGTGTGTCCCGTAAGGATCTGTTTTTTCACTGCGGCTGATTGTGGTAATTTGATGTCCTGTCTCAAATAGTTGTTTAGCAACACGCTGAGATGTTTTACCATAACCGATAAATAATATATGCATAGAAAACTCGTTGAGGGGACATGACTTCAGTCCATCAGTTACAAGGCGTTGGATCGGCTTCAGCAGCCCTACTCGAAAAACTAAATATTTTTACCACAGATGATTTACTGTTTCATCTGCCCCGTGATTATGAAGATCGCAGTACCATTATTCCTATGAATCAATTGGTGGTTGGTCGTAGTTATTTACTCGAGGGTGAAGTCAAATCTGTTGATTTCCCTCCAGGTAAACGTAAATCTATGGCTGCATTAATACAAGATGAATTTGGTAAGGTGACTTTACGTTTTTATCATATTTATAAAAACTTAACCGACAAAATAAAACCTGGTAACCGTTTACGTATTTTTGGTGAAGTTCGCGTAGGTGCACGAGGGCTTGAGCTTTATCATCCAGAAATTCAGCTCATTAATGAACATACACCACTGCCAAAAACGCAGCTCACAGCAATTTACCCGAGTACTGATGGATTAACACAACCTAAATTACGCGAATATGTTAAACAGGCGTTGAAGCATCATAGTGATGCTCTACCCGAGTTACTCCCTAAGCAATATACAAATGGGTATGCTCTCAAAGAAGCTTTACATTACATTCATGAGCCACCTGTCGATGCCAATATGCTCCAATTGGCCGAAGGATCTCACCCTGCACAGCAGCGACTTATTTTTGAAGAACTGGTCGCACATCAAATTAGTCTTCTCACCCGACGTGCTTATATTCGTCAAATTGCCTCGCCCGCTTTCCCAAGCAGCAAAGTACTTGCGAAAAAACTGTTAGAAGCTCTACCCTTTCAAATGACCAATGCACAAAAGCGTGTATCCAAAGAAATTTTAAGCGACTTAAAACAACACCAGCCTATGCTGCGTTTGGTACAAGGTGACGTAGGTGCAGGGAAAACTTTAGTTGCGGCAGTTGCAGCATGTCATGCATTAGAAGCAGATTGGCAAGTTGCATTAATGGCACCTACCGAAATTTTGGCAGAGCAGCATTATTTAAATTTTAAACGTTGGTTTGAACCTTTGGGCATTACGGTCGCTTGGTTATCTGGCAAACAAAAAGGTAAAGCGCGAGCACAAGCTGAACAACAAATTAAAGAAGGTCATGCCGAACTGATTGTAGGTACTCATGCCTTATTTCAAGATAATGTTGGGTTTGCAAAGTTAGGTCTTGTTATTATTGATGAGCAACATCGCTTTGGGGTAGATCAACGGTTAGCCTTACGTAATAAAGGCGCTGAACAACTAACTCCACATCAATTGGTCATGACTGCAACGCCAATTCCTAGAACATTAGCGATGAGCGCTTATGGCGATTTAGACACATCCATTATTGATGAATTACCACCAGGCCGTACACCAATTCAGACAGTTACTATTCCGCTAGATCGTCGTGAAGAAGTGCTAAATCGAATTGCTACAAATTGTCGAGAAGGCAAACAAGCTTACTGGGTATGTACTCTGGTTGAACAGTCCGAAACTTTAGATGCTCAAGCCGCGGAAGCCACCTATCAAGAAATGAAAGAGCGCTTTCCTGAACTTAATATTGGTTTAGTTCATGGCAAAATGAAAGCTGATGAAAAGCAATCTGTCATGCAAGCATTTAAAAATAACGAACTACAGCTCTTGATTGCAACAACGGTCATTGAAGTCGGTGTAGATGTACCCAACGCTTCAATTATGGTCATTGAAAATGCTGAACGACTAGGACTTTCACAGCTACACCAATTACGTGGTCGTGTCGGACGAGGTGCAAAAGCCAGTTTTTGTGTTCTTCTTTATAAACCCCCACTTTCACAAAATGGTCAGGAAAGACTATCTATTTTAAGAGAAAGTAATGATGGCTTTGTGATTGCAGAAAAAGACCTTGAGCTAAGAGGTCCGGGTGAATTATTAGGAACAAAACAGACAGGTGATATGGGGTTTAGAGTCGCACGTTTAGAACGAGATGACCATTTACTGAGTCAAGCGCATTATGTCGCACAACAAGTTCTAAAAAACTATCCAGAGCAAGCTGATGCCCTCCTGAAGCGCTGGCTTCCTGAAGCACCACGATATGCTTATGTTTAAGTTGTTCAACCCTCAATATCTGTTTCAGTTATTGTCCCCTTGCCTGTTATGTGAAATAGGAACACGGGGCAAATACTCTCTTTGTAAAGAATGTTGGGAACAACTACCGTGGCTTAAGCAGACAGTTCAGCGTAATGATCTATCTGTTCTTGTGGCCTGTCATTATACCTATCCAATTAACCGCATAATTCAGCAGTTTAAATATGAACAAAAATTACATTACCAAACCTTACTTGCTGAAGTTTTGCAGCAGATAAAATTTCCTAAAATACAGGCCATAGTACCGATGCCTATTTCTAAACAACGTTTAACGGAACGTGGTTTTAATCAATCCTTATTACTTGCCAAACTTCTAAGCAAGCAATTAAGAATACCCGTTTGGCAGCCTGTACAGCGCCTAAATGAGCGCTCTCAAAAAGGGTTATCTCGACTTGAAAGATTTGAAAATATTCAACAGCAATTTGTTGCGATAACTCAAGAAAAACGACGCTACCGTCGTGTGTTGATTATTGATGATGTAATCACAACAGGAAGTTCAATTTCCGCTTTAAGTCAGGCACTCAAACAGCTAGGTTGCACCTCTATTTATGCAAGCTGCCTAGCTGCTGCCTCATCTACATCGTATTAAAATAATCAAACTGTAGATAAGTTTTGCTCACACCATGGAATTACAATTTCTTTAGTTAATGGCGCAAGTTTGGTCTCGGAATCATTAAATTTCACCCACTTCATTTCAGCAATTTCAGCTGCAATTTGTGGAGATTGTTTTAATCGAACCAAATATAAATGGCTAATCAGCGTATGGTCCGGTTCATTAGCAGCTGCTGTCTCAAAACGCCCTATAAACTGTTCTATTACACACGGGCTGCCTATTTCTTCCAAAATTTCACGTTGTATGGCTGTTTCTGGAGCCTCATTCGGCTCCAGCTTACCGCCTACTTGCATAAAAGCTTGTGTATTACGCTTTCTAACAAGCAATAATTCATTGTGTTCATTTAAGATCACCGCAGCGGCGACCGTAATTATTTTCACCTATTTAACCTCGTTTATGGTTGAACGTCTGCATTAGCCCATTTTGGAGCTGGTGGTTGATATTGTTCAAATTGTTGAAGAATATCCTCGATTTTATCCGATGCGATCAATTTATCAGCGAATCGCGCTTGGCTAAAACCTTTATCTACAGTTCCTTGAACCATTTTAAGCAAATCTTCATAAAAGCCCGCTACATTTAGAAAAGCACACGGCTTTTGATGAATACCTAATTGCGCCCACGTCCATTGTTCAAAGATTTCTTCCAATGTACCTGCACCACCTGGTAAAGCAATAAAACCGTCCGACAGATCTGCCATTTTGGTCTTACGCTCATGCATATTCTCGACGACATATAATCTTGTCAGTCCGGGATGAGCTAACTCGCGATCGACTAAAGCACGAGGAATGACGCCAATGACCCGCCCACCGGCTTGCAAAGCACTATCAGCGACAACGCCCATTAAACCTGAACGGCCACCGCCATAAACGAGAGTTTTACCTTGTTTGGCAATAATTTGACCGGTTAATTGAGCAATTTGTTGAAAGATTGGGTCTGAACCTAGAGATGAACCACAGAAAATGCAAATTGAATTCATAGTATAAAAACCGTTTTATTGAACTGTCATGCTGACAAACTAGACTATCGACAGAGTTTTTTTTTGCAAAATAGCGTATTGGCAAGTGTTTTTCGGCAAATCCTTGTCTAAAATACACCCATCGATTTCCATCAGACTGCGTGAGGAAAAAAGACACATGCTTGAAGCCTTTTATGCCACAGAACGCGGAAGTCTGGAAGATGCCACCATCAACGGTGGATTTGATCTACATCCCGAATTAGTATGGCTTGATCTAATTGCACCCTCTCAAGAAGAACAACAATGGGTCTTAGATGCCTACGATCAGAACTTACCTACACTAAAATCGCTAGAAGACATTTCATCTTCTGCTCGATTCTACCGTGATGATGACGGTATTTTGCATATCAGCACCTATTTTTTAACGAAAAATAAAAATTATCAGGTCGATGGTGATGCTGAAGAGTCATCGCATATGCTTGCCATGGTGCAAACCGTAGCATTCATTTTACACAAAGATCGCTTATTTACTTTGCGTGGTGAAAAGTTAGTTGCCTTTCGTGCTTTTCGTGCTCGAGCTCGTCGTAATGACTACGAAATGGATTATAAAGATCCAACATGGATTTTATTGGGCTTACTTGAAGCAAAGCTAGATGAGCTTGCGGATATCTTGGAAGATATCCACAAGGATCTAGAAAAATACTCAACCGAGGTTCTCAATAACCATCAACGTGAGAAGATTTTAGACCTTGATGACATGATTACCCGCTTGGCTCAACAAGAAGACATGCTTGGAAAAGCACAACTTTGTTTAATTGATTTACGACGTGTCTTAACGTTTTTATCTCGTCCACGTGCCTTAGGCAGTCATATCTATGATGCCGATATTCGAGAGCTCAGTGAAGACGTCCGCTCGCTTGTAGAACATGATGCGTTCTTATTCCAAAAAGTACGATTCTTACTTGATACAACGTCTGGGTTCATTAACACCGAACAAAACGATACGATTCGTCGATTCTCGATCTTACCAAGTATGTTAGCGCCACCGATGCTCATCGCAAGTATCTATGGTATGAACACTGAAGTATTGCCTTTTGCTCATGGTAAAAGTAGTTTTATCGCTGTCTTATTAATTATTGCTGGCTTTTTTATTGGCCCTATCATTTACTTCCGCTGGAAAAAATGGATTTAAAGTCTGCACTTACAATCTATTAATTTCTATAAAAAAAGCACCTAAATTTAGGTGCTTTTTTTATTTTTGCATAATCAGACCAAATGTAGATCTTCTTGCAAATGGCAAGCTTGAATGATTTTCAGCATCTTCTCTGGAACATTTTTAAAATTTAATCCAGACTTCTGTGGAGTCTGACGTAACCATTGAACTAATACAGCCAATGCTAACGTATTACCATGCTCAAGCTGTTTTAAATCAACAATTAGAGGAAAGCTTGTTTGCTTCTTAATAATTGCCAATCCAGCTTGGTATTGTTGTTCAGCATTTTCAAAATCGATTTTGCCTGAAACAACTAACTCTTGGTTAAGATACTGAACCACTCTTCACCTACTTATTTTTGTTTGTTCTGATTAACAGCAGCATCTGCATCAGGTTGGAATGTAGCAATTGCTTTATTTAAATCGCCACCATTACGCTTCACAGTTGCAGCAAACTGGTTGCGGAACTGTAAACCTAAATCAATACCAGAAACATTGATGTTACGGATTTTCCACTGCGAACCTTTGTCAGCCAACTGGAACGACACAGGAATTTTGTCGCCATTGTGGTTGAAGTCTAAAGTCACAACAGGGTTTTTACCTGCAGTCGCTTTATAAGGACGCATGGTGTAAGTTTGGTTTGTATACTTAGCAAATGCACTACCGTAATTCTCAATTAATGTATTACGGAAGTTTGTTTCAAACTGAGCACGCTGTGCAGCTGTACTATACTGATTTGTCGCATAAGTACCCATCACAATACGAGTGAACGCTTGCGAGTCAACATACGGATCTAAGTTCTGACGTATGATTGATTTAACCAAAGCAGGGTTGTTTTGTAACTTGGCATGATCTGTTTTTAAACGAGCAATCAAACCATCAGCAACACGCTTAATAAAATCAGGTGGTGCTTCTGAAGGTGCAGCAAAAGCTGTACCTGCAATCATAGTAGACAAAATACTTGCTGTCAGGGTTTGTTTAAACAACGTATTCACCTGGAACCACTCCTTCAAATAATCTCTTACTCAACAAATGACGGCTGTGCGCTGCTGTCAGTACTTGCAGGAGCTTTTTCTTCTGCTGAGGATGATGAACCAGCGGCAACTTTACCTGCGCCACCACCAGTAATAAATTTACTAATTAAATCTTCTAAATCCATCGTTCCTTGGGTGTTAGAAATTGTATCGCCACGTTTAAGGTAGTTAAGACCACCACCTGGTACGATTTTTAAATATTTCTCACCCAACAAACCATTGGTTGCAACCATTATATAAGCATCTTCATCAATACTGGTGATGGATGACATGTTACTGATCAGTTGCTGTTCCATTGTTTTTTGTTGCGCTGGAGTCGCTTGCGTATAATCAGAACTATAACGTAATTCGTCTAAAGCATTTTTTTGAACTTCTTTTAACTGCTGAGCATTAAAACTTGTCAGTTTTCCATCAAGGTCAAAAGTTACTGTAGCTAAACGCGTAACTGGATCAAGCGTAATTGAATCAACACGACCAATTGTTACACCGCTCATCGTTACTTTAGCACGTGGTTTAAGTCCGTTAACGTTATCAAACTGAGCTTTCATGGTGTAACCTTCGCTCAAGTTTGTACCTACCAAACCACTTACTTTCATTGCTAAAAAGAATAAAGCGATACCGAAGATAATGACAAAGATACCTACGGCCAGCTCACTAGTACGTGATTTCATTAAATCCCTCCGAACATGACCGCAGTCAACACGAAATCAAAACCTAAAACACATAATGAAGAATATACAACCGTCCGGGTCATTGCCGTTGCAATACCTTCAGGTGTTGGATCACATGCATACCCTTGGAAAACTGCAATCCATGTACAAAGTAAAGCAAATACAATGCTCTTAATGATGCCATTTACGACATCATGGCCAAATTGAACATTATTTTGCATACCACTCCAGAAGGAGCCTTCATCAACGCCAAGAAAGTCAACGCCAACCATTTTGCCGCCAACGATACCAATCGCAGCAAAGATAACAGTTAACATTGGCAAACTGACTATGCCAGCCCAAAGACGTGGTGATACGATTTGCTTTAAAGGGTCAACACCAATCATTTCCATACTGGCAAGCTGTTCACTTTGTTTCATTGAACCAATTTCAGCAGTTAATGCAGAACCTGCTCGTCCAGCGAAGAGTAAAGCAGCAACAACTGGTGCAAGCTCACGCAGTAGGGTTAAAGACACCATCGTGCCTAGCATTGATTCACTACCCACATTGACCAATATTGAGTAGCCTTGCAATCCGAGTACCAGACCAATAAATAAACCTGATACCGTAATAATAAGTAAAGACATTACCCCTACACGATGCATTTGATAGACGAAACGTCCAAAACCGCCCGATGAAGGTAATGAAAAAATAATCTGTAAGAGCATCAGTGCCGCAACACCAATCCCTCGAATCCGCTCAATAACGAGTCTACCTAACCAGGCAATCGTATTCATGGACGAACCTCGTTATCTAAATAAGCTTGGTGGCTAAACTGGTATTCAACCGGACCTTCTGCCGAGCCGGTTAAGAATTGTTTTACAAATGGCGAAGCATATTTTTGCAATTCTTCTGGCGTTCCTTCCCCTTGAATTTTCCCTTCTGCCACAACATAAATGTAATCGGCAATAGATAAGGTTTCAGGAACATCATGCGAGACAATAATGGTGGTTAAATCAAGTGCCTCTCGCAATGAGCGTATGAGACGCGTTAAAACCCCTTTTACAATCGGGTCCTGCCCTGCAAAAGGTTCGTCATACATAATTAAATCTGGATCAAGTGCGATTGCACGAGCCAAAGCAACTCGTCGATTCATACCGCCTGATAGCTCAGTAGGCATAAGCTGTTCTGTTCCACGCAAGCCCACCGATTCAAGTTTTAAAGCGACCAGTTCTGCAATGAGATTTTCAGAAAGCTTAGTATGCGCACGAATTGGAAAAGCGACATTTTCATAAACCGACATATCGGTAAATAAAGCTCCGCTCTGGAACAGCATTCCCATACGTGCACGAGCGGCGAACAATTCCTGACGTGACATTTGAGCAATATCTTTACCATCAAGCAAAACCTCACCCTGATCAGGAACAAGTTGTCCACCAATCAAACGTAATAAAGTCGTTTTACCTGTACCAGATGGTCCCATAATGGCCGTAATCTGACCGCGACGTATATTTAAACTAATATTGTCATAAATGACGCGTTCCCCTCGATTAAAACTCAAATTTTTCACTTCAATGAGTGACTGAGTCGAGAGAGGAGTTTTATTATTCATAATGGCAATCATTCCTGCACTTTTATGCCCGCATACTATAACACTGAATTTTGGGAATCTTGTTGTAATTTTGACAAAAGCAAAAGCAAGCCCATTTATAAATATGAGCTAGATTTTAAAAAGAAATTTATTGATTAAGAACTTGAAACTGATCTACGAAATGGCCAGTTAACAAAGCATACGCAAAATAGATTCCATTGCACAAAGCGAGTGCAATAAAAAGGTATGGCAAACCACGTTGAAGTAATAATTTACTCAACCATGCCAATGGAGTCTCTTTTCGCTTACTTTTACGCATTATTACAATAAATGTTGAACTATTTCACACTTTGTTATTTTATAACAAAACTGAAAAATAAAAAAGGCCAGTATGTTAACTGGCCTTTTTTTAAATCTTTTTAAGATTAACGGTCGAATTTACGACGCGGTTTATCATCAAAACTACGACGCGGACGATCTTCACCACCGAAGCTACGTTTTGGACGATCTTCGCCACCAAACGCTGGACGCTCACCACGTGGTTTGTCGTCAAAGCTACGACGTGGCTTGTCATTAAAACCACCTTCACGACGTGGACGATCTTCACCACCGAAACTACGTTTTGGACGGTCACCGAAACCACCTTCACGACGTGGTTTATAGTCTACGCGGTTACCACGGTTGTCATCATTTGAATCAAAACGAGGCTTATCGTTAAAACCACCTTCACGACGTGGGCGATCAGAGTTGAACTCGCGACGTGGACGGTCTTCACCACCAAAGCTACGTTTTGGACGGTCTTCAAAACCCCCTTCACGACGTGGGCGATCAGAATTGAACTCGCGACGTGGACGGTCCTCAAAACCACCCTCACGACGTGGGCGATCAGAATTGAACTCGCGACGCGGACGGTCTTCACCACCGAATGGACGATCACCACGTGGTTTGTCATCGAAGCTACGACGTGGACGGTCATCACGACCACCTTCACGACGTTTGAAGTTGCTTTCGCCTTCAAAACGACGACCACCGCCAAAACCGCCACCACCACGACGACCATCACGACCACCGTTGCCGCCACGACCACGACCACCACCGTCACGACCTGAACGAGCAGGAGGTGGAGATGGCTCTAAGCCTTCAATTTCAGAAACACTTAAACGCGCTTCTAAATATTCTTCAAGTGCACGAATCTTACCGCGCTCACGATAAGTCGCTAAAGTAATCGCTTGACCAGTACGACCAGCACGACCTGTACGACCAATACGGTGTACGTAGTCTTCGTGCTTCATTGGTAAGCCGAAGTTAATTACGTGAGAAATAGTTGGTACGTCAAGACCACGAGCAGCAACGTCAGTTGCAACTAAGATCTTCGCACGACCTTCACGGATACTACGTAAACGACGGTTACGAACCGTTTGTGGCATTGCACCGTGAAGTGCAACAACTGAATGACCTGCTTCTGCAAGTTCTTCAGCCAACATATCAGTGTCTTCTTGAGTGCTAGCGAAAACTACAGCTTGATCTAAGTTTTCATCACTTAACCAGTGAGTAAGTAATTTTTTCTTGTGCTCAAAGCCATCAGTCCAATGCAATGTTTGCGTAATATCTGTATTGGTTGAATGACCTGTTTCAATTGCGATACGCATTGGATCTTTCATCATGCATGCTGCAAGACGAATAATACGATCAGCAAATGTTGCAGAGAACATTAATGTTTGTTTACGGTTAGCCGCTAATTCGCTAATTGCTTCTAAGTCTTCAGAGAAACCTAGGTCAAGCATACGGTCCGCTTCATCAACGATTAAAGCATCTACTTGGTCTAATTTAATTTGACGACGATTTACCAAGTCAAGTAAACGACCTGGTGTTGCAACAACAACTTGCGCGCCTTTTAACTGTTGGATTTGTTTAGCAAACGGCATACCACCCATGATGGCAGCAATACGAACACCTTTCATGTGACGTACAAATGCGATTGCATCTTGGCTTACTTGTTGCGCCAATTCACGAGTTGGTGAAATTACTAAAATATTCGGTTGTGTTACAGCTTTCATGCGTTCTTTGAACGGAACGAAAGTTTCTTGACCTGCCAAGTTATTTAATGTCGGCAACAAGAATGCAGCAGTTTTACCAGAACCAGTCTGGCTAGAAACTAAAAGGTCTTTACCTTCTAAAGCTGCAGGAATAGATTGTTCTTGCACAGGAGTCGGGGTAGTAAAACCTAAACCTTCAAGCGCTTGTTGTAAGGTTTCATGCAAAGAAAATTCGGCAAAAGTTTTGCTCATAGAGAGTTTCACCCTAGTGGGTGCTCCATTTTTAATAAGTACAAAATAGACATCGGCACAAAGCGGCAAAGCAAAATTAGCTGAACCTTATTATTCAGCGGCAATCCGAGTAACGACGATGTGGATTAAACGCACGCTTGATTACGGCCGAACCTGAAGAATCGCTGAGCGATCGGGGCGCAAGAAATGGTCCTCTCTATGGACAGCGTGCGCTTACAATGAATAGAACAGAATGTTCAGGTAATGAACGGAAATTTAAGTGCGTGGGCGGATTATAGCAGAAAGAATTTAAAAGTCATGTGTTTTAATCAACTTTATCGTTATTTCTACTATTATTTGTATTTTACCGATCATTAAAAAGTTAAAACCCTCTATAAAAAGAGGGTCTTAACATTGAAAGTATTTCTAAATTATTTTGCAGCTTTGTCCCAAGCAGGAACAACTGTTTGCATTAATGGCTTTAACATTTTAAGTGAACATGCAATCACTTGACCATTTTCAAGTGAATCATTTCCACCACGAGCATCAACCACTACACCGCCCGCTTCTTTAATAATAAGCTCACCGGCAGCGATATCCCATGGTTTTAAACCAAGTTCAAAGAAACCATCGAAACGACCAGCAGCAACATAAGCTAAGTCGAGAGCAGCTGAACCACCACGACGGATTTGAGCACCCGCTTGAGTCACAGCTAATAATGAAGCAAAGTGCTGCTCTGCATAAGATACGATTTCACCAGCACGTTTAGCACGGTAAGGGTGACCTACTGCCAAGAATGTATTTTCTAAGCTATCTTTTACATTTACACGAATACGACGTTGGTTCATTACCGCACCGCGACCGCGACTTGCAGAGAACAATTCGTCACGTACAGGATCGTAAATTACACCGTGTTGAGTAACGCCTTTATGTTGAACTGCAATAGAGATACAGAAATGAGGGAAACCATTAATAAAGTTTTGCGTGCCATCAAGTGGGTCAATGACCCAGCACCAGTCTGCATCATGGCCTTTGCCTTCTTGCAAACCGAACTCTTCACCTAAGAAGCTATGGTTTTTATAACTTTTACGTAACGTATCAATCGTTAATTGTTCTAAATAACGATCTACACGTGTTACCGGGCCATCAATGCCTTTCTCTTCAACTTGCAAATCGAGTTTATGACGATTTTGATGCGCTTTTAAAAGCTCTTGACCAACTGTTTGAGCCGCACGCGCAGCCATAACCACCATAGGTTCCATTGAACACCCACTACAATACAAATTTGAAGATTTTGACAAAGAATAATGCATAAAAGCGCATACATTTTAGCAAATGAATGCGCTTTATGGGAAAAAATGTTTCAAAAATTTTATTAAAGGCTTAAACCACCTGATTTTGCTTAAGCCAAGCTCTCTCAATTGAGTTCAAAATACCCTTAGCATCTAGACCACAATCTTGCAGCATTTGATTATGCGAAGCCTGATGCAGGAATGAATCTGGCAAACCTAAGTTAATGATAGGTTTCACAATTTGCTCTTGTGCCATAAACTCATTCACAGCACTACCTGCACCACCCATAATCGCGTGTTCTTCAACTGTTACGAATAAATGAGTATGTTCAGCCAAGTCTCGAATCATTTGTTCATCAAGCGGTTTTACAAAGCGCATATTTACGACACGCACACCAACATCGTGTTTTTGTGCAAGTTGCTCGGCAGCTTCTATAGCAACCATGACACGGCTACCAAATGCTAGAACTGTAATTTGCTCATCACTATTTGGTTTAATTTCTGCAACGATTTCAGCTTTACCTAATTCAAGAACAGTCATTTCTTTTTGAATTTCAACACCAACACCTGCACCACGTGGATAACGTACTGCGGCAGGGCCATTATAGGCATAAGCTGTATGAAGCATTTGACGACATTCATTTTCGTCTTTTGGCGCCATAATTACCATATTCGGTACAGTACGCATATAGGCATAGTCATATGCACCTGCGTGTGTTGGGCCATCTTCACCTACTAAACCAGCACGGTCGATCCCGAAAGTTACATCAAGATTTTGTAATGCAACATCATGAATAAGTTGATCGTAACCACGCTGCAAGAATGTCGAATAAATTGCAACAACAGGTTTTAGTCCTTCACATGCCATACCTGCTGCAAGCGTCACAGCATGCTGCTCTGCAATGGCTACATCAAAGAAACGTTGTGGGAATTGCTTGGCAAACTTAACCATGCCCGAGCCTTCACACATAGCAGGCGTGATCGCAAGCAAACGCTCATCTTGAGCAGCTTCGTCACACAACCACTCCCCAAAGACATCAGAATATTTAGGTGGTGTTTTCCCGCCTGAAGCAGCATTAATTTTGCCAATCGCGTGGTAAGTAATTGGGTCAGCTTCCGCTGGAGCAAAGCCTTTGCCTTTTTTAGTATAAACGTGAACTAAACGTGGACCTTTACGTTTTTTGAGCGCATTGAACACTTGAACCAACTGAGTGACGTCGTGCCCATCAAATGGTCCAAAATAATCAAAACCAATTGCTTTAAATAGATTATCTGCTGCATCGGTTGCTGATTGGTGTAATCGAGAGTTATAGGTCCATTTTGGGTGTGGCTGAATATAAGCCTCACCATGTTCATCTACATTGACTAAATGACCTTTTTCCCAAATTGCAGCTAAATGCTTAGCAAAGCCACCAGTACTGCAAGAAATTGACATGTCATTGTCATTAAGTACAACAATCAAGTCAGCATCATGTGCGACAGCATCGTTCATGGCTTCAAAAGCCATGCCTGCAGTCATTGCACCATCACCCACAATACAAACAACTTCACATGGATCATTTTGATAGCGGCGTGCAAGTGACATACCCAAGCCAGCTGAAATAGCTGTTGATGAATGCCCTACCCCAAAGGTATCAAAAACCGATTCTTCTCTAGCAGGGAAAGCTGCTAAACCATTTTTTGAACGGATAGTTGTAATTTGTTCACGGCGACCAGTCAGGATTTTATGTGGATATGCTTGATGTCCCACATCCCAAACTAAACGGTCATTTGGTGTATTAAAACAATAATGCAGCGCAACCGTCAGCTCAACCACGCCAAGGTTAGCACCGAAATGGCCACCACTCTGGCCTGCTGCATATAAAATATATTGACGCAACTCATCAGCCACTTGAACCAGTTGACTATGCTCGAGCTGACGTAATTGTTGAGGATGATCAATTGCATCTAACAATGGCGTAACAGGGCGTTGAGTTGGAATTTCGGTATACAACATATGTGGCAAAGCCTTTATAAGCCTGGCAAATCCTAAGCTGGGTCAAAATGGGTCGATCATACAATCGAATGAAGTCACCTTCAATCAGCCACATTTGCGAACGAGATCATGCAAAGCAGTCTCTCATACATTATGGGTATGGTTGGCAGATTATCCTGAATAATCTGACTATTTATCAACTATTATCGTCTTCTTTATACAAAAAAGAAAACCTTAGTGTGCAAAATGATTATGACAATTCGACCAATCTCCCAGCATTACGCTATACTTTAAACCGTTTTCGGTTAAAAGATGAGTTAATCTGTGCCTATAGAGTTCATTGCAACATCAAAACTCCCGACCGCTTTTGGTGAATTCAATATTTCTGTGTTTCAAGATCCAGCAACAGGTGAAGAACATGTGGCACTTTCTAAAGGGTTAGAAAATCCACCAACAGGCCCTGTTTTAGTCCGTGTACATTCTGAGTGTTTAACAGGTGATGCGTTTGCGTCATTGAAATGTGATTGTGGACCACAATTGCAAGCGACTCAAAAACTCATCAATGAAGCAGGACAAGGCGTAATTTTATATTTGCGCCAAGAAGGTCGTGGAATTGGTTTAACCAATAAAATTCGCGCTTATGCCCTACAAGATCAGGGACACGATACAGTAGATGCCAATTTACTACTGAATTTACCTGCCGATGCACGTCGTTACGATATGTGTAGCATCATGCTCGACCACTTAAAAGTAAAAGAAGTAAAGTTAATTACCAACAACCCTTTGAAAATTCAGGCACTCAAAGATCAAGGTATTAACGTTGTAGACCGTGTACCGTTAACTGTAGGTCGTAATCCTTTTAATGAACAATATTTAAAAACCAAACGTGAAAGAATGGATCACCTTTATCAAAAAGATGATTTTTGATTTCAAATCCAAAGTTTAAAAACAATGTCTAAGGGATTTTTTCAAGATTTAGAAAAAATCCCTTACTTTTTTTATGGTTTTATGTTTTGATGTATTTAATTTATATCAATCATCTTTGAGGGTCATTATGCAACATCCGACTTCCACAGATATTCAACGTGTCCGCGAATTTCTCCTCGATTTACAAGCCCGTATTTGCGCTGGTTTAGAACAACAAGAAAAAGCTGGCGGTGGTACGGCAGAATTTATTATTGATGATTGGGAACGTCCAGAAGGTGGCGGCGGTCGTTCACGTGTGCTGCAAAATGGCACAGTGATCGAAAAAGGCGGTGTAATGTTTTCTCACATCAACATTAGCAAACTTCCTGCTTCTGCAACAGAACGTCACCCTCAAATTGCAGGTGCTAAAGCTCAAGCACTCGGTGTTTCTTTAGTTATTCACCCTAAAAACCCAAATATTCCAACCTCTCACGCAAATGTACGTTTATTCGTTGCAGAACGTGAAGGACAAGATCCAATTTGGTGGTTTGGTGGTGGTTTTGACTTAACGCCATTTTATCCAGATGACCAAGATGTTTTAAATTGGCATCAAGCTGCTTATGACCTATGTAAACCTTTTGGCGACAATGTTTACAACGAACACAAGCAATGGTGTGATGACTATTTTTATTTAAAACATCGCGATGAACAGCGCGGTGTCGGTGGTTTATTTTTTGATGATTTAAATTGCTGGGATTTCGAAACTTGCTTTAAATATATTCAAGCTGTAGGCAATGGTTATTTAAATGCCATTTTGCCAATTTTCGAAAAACACCGTGAACAGCCGTATACCGAAGCTCAACGAGAATTTCAGCTTTATCGCCGCGGCAGATATGTTGAATATAACCTCGTGTATGACCGTGGTACTTTATTTGGTCTGCAAACAGGCGGCCGTATTGAGTCGATTTTAGTGAGCTTACCTAATTTAGCTGCATGGTCGTATCGCCCTGAATGGGATGAAGACTCATCAGAAAAACGTTTAACTGACTACTACTTAAAACCTCGTGATTGGTTAGGCTTAAAAGAAAAAGTCGCTTAATTTTTTGTTTTGGAGATTCTTTGGCTTCCACCCTAAAGGATCTCCTTTTTTGTTTTCAACTTTTCTACACCCTCCAAATATTTTTTCTTGTGCCAATTTGACTTATAGTGAGGCCTGCTGAATATTCAGTATAGGCTTTATCTGCTTCATGCCATTTTAAAATTTTGGATACAAGAATGACCAAACAGTTTGCAGTAATTGGCAACCCGATCGAACAATCACGCTCTCCTGAATTGCATCATGCTTTCGCTGAAAAAACAGGTGTTGATCTAAACTATCAAAAACGGCTGGCTTCTCTCGATGGTTTTGAATCGAGCATGCGCAGTTTCTTTGCAGAAGGCGGCAGTGGCATGAATGTTACTGTTCCGTTTAAAGAGCAAGCTTTTGCTTTATGTGATGTGTTAACTGAGCGTGCTCAAATTGCTAAAGCTGTAAATACGTTATGGATGGAAAATGGCAAATTGCATGGCGACAATACTGACGGTCAAGGCTTAGTTGCCGCAATTCAAGCATTAAAATGGAATCTTGAAAATACAACTATTTTAATTTTAGGGGCTGGTGGTGCAACTCGTGGAGTTATTTATCCGCTTGTACAAGCTGGCGCTAAAAAAATCGTTATTGCAAATCGAACTCTGGCTCGTGCAGAGCAACTTGTAGACGACTTAAAAACAGCAGTTCCACAAGCCCAATTACAAGCTATTTCTCTAAATGACTTAGAAGGGAGTTTTGATATTGTAATTAATGCGACATCTGCAAGCCTTTCAGGCGATGCTCTACAACTTCCTGAAAAATTACAATTCAAACATGCTTATGAGATGGCTTATGGCAAACCTTCTAATTTCCTAGATCAAGCAAAACAACGCAATGTGCCTTATGCAGAAGGTTTTGGCATGTTAGTAGGCCAAGCGATTGAAGCTTTTTATATCTGGAATGGTGTAAGACCAGACTTAAAAGATTTCTTATAAACAAAAAAAGAACCTACTTAAAGTAGGTTCTTTTTTTATCTCATTTACTATTTTTTAGCAGCAACCATTTGCTTATAAACATCTCGGAAAATTTCATAATCAATAAATTCATTATGTTCAGGTTTTAACTTCTGAATTGTTTTTTCCGTAAGCTGTTGTTTACGAGCGGCTACATAGACATTCCCTAAAATATCAGCCGTTTCTGATAACAAATGCTTTTCTTCAGCAGAAACACCATTTTGTTTTTCAAATTCTAACTGATACTGTTTTGAGAAAAGTTGAGCTGGCTGTTTATATTGTTTCTGTAGTTTCTGCCAAGCTTCACGCCCTGCTTTACCTTGTATAGTCTCTATTACAATATGATCTACAGCACGACCTAATTCATGATCAAACTGCTCATCTTGCTCAAGATGATGCTTTTGCTGTAAAGCTGTAATACGTTCTAAAGCCTTTCCTTGAGGATTATAAGTATCTTCCTCAGAGAACCAGTAAGCATAAACCTCAGCAATTTCTTGTAGCTGTTGAACAGAGTAATACTTAATATATGACGGTTTTTCGGCAGTCAATTTGGCAATAAATACTGCTTTATAAGTTCTGTCATAAGCATGCGTTGCATCATAGGTTTTATCTGCAAGTACAGCCAGATTTGTATCTAAATCTTGTACATCACTATGTGTGCCTACTGGATGCTCTAACACATCACCTTGACCAAGTTTTTCTCCAAAGCCTTTAATAAAGTTTTCCAGCATAGAGCCTTTACTTGCTTCAGCTACAGACTTGGCTTGTTTAAGTTGCTGCTGATCAATTGAGGTTGCTTTACCGTAGTTTAAAATTTGCATATCCGCTTTAATATTAAAGCTGTGTTTAAACTCAGCTGGCGTATAAGCAACATCATAAGTCATGTTCACTGCACGGCCTTTGTCATCTAAAGCTACATCAATCGTAATTGGATTTCTTTGCTTCGGTAAAGCTTGTTCAATCTCAGCCTTGTGTTTTAGCCATAGTGCTTTGAATGCTTCATCATTGATAAATTGGTTTTGGTTATAAGCTTCAAAAGTTTGTTTTAAAGCATCTCGGCGAGACTTGGTTTGAACTTTTTCAGCACTTGCAGCGCTTTGATCAAGCACATCTATACCGTAGACTTGGCAATAATTAATATCACCTAAAGCAACAGGTTTCTTCAGTGATTTTAATTCAATACATTGATCTTCAGTGAGGTTTACAACATCTTCAGCTTGTGCATCTTGTACACCATCTGCAGCAGCTTCTTCACTGGCATCTTCGTCTTCAGAAACTGATGCATCTGCAGCTTCCGGAGCTTGTGCTGCCGTACTTAAATTATCTTCACCTTCATCATCTGATGAAGAAAGAGCACCATCAAAGTGTGCGTTGATTAAACTATATAGTTCCTGACTTACAGCAGCGGCATCATCCGAAGAAACTTTTTGTTCTTCTTTATCAGCAGCTCCTTTTTTCGCTTCAGCAGTAGCAAGCTCATTGGCTACCTTTTCTGCCATCTTTTCGTTGTCGAAACCTAAAACACTTTTTTGAAGGTACTTATCATTGACCTGACCATACAACTCAACTTCTAAAAGTAATTCTTCAATCGTAGTTTTTAAACGAATTTTATCAACAGCCCCAGCCTTACGATCAGTATCTGTCAGAGATACGCGTTGTAAGTTTTGCGGGTCAGCCAAACGATAAGAGACCGCACTAGATGATTTAACATATTCAATAAACTTCTTCATATCGACATTTTTAAAGAAGTCTTTGTACTTTGAAAAATCAATATAAGCTAAATTGTTTTGATTTTCTTTATTGACTAAATACGGCATTAAACCGAAGTAATTTACGTAAAACTTATAATTTTCTAAATCAAGCACCATTGGCAATTTTGCCTGAACCAATAGCGTTGGCTTTTCATATCTGGCAGTTAGGTTAAATGAGCCCATTTTTTGACGATAATGAATTGAGCCGTCATAGCTAAATTGAAGATCATTTAATAAATTAATTAATACGGCGTTTACTTTGTCAGAACGTGCTGATGAGGTCAGTCCCAAATCGCCTTGTTCATTTGCAATAGCTGCATATAAGGTCTGTTTCTGCGCTTTACTTAAGCTAACTTTTTGCTCACGTAGATACTGATCAACTTTCTTTTGTAATTCAGCATTAAGCTTAGGTGTATTTTCAGCTTTTGAGTTTTGCTTTATTTGTGATGGATCAACCGTAATTTTAAAGTTTCCGCGATAATCGTAACTTGGATATTCATACATCGCGTTAACGCTTTGAATAGCTTTTTGCTCTAAATTCGCAGATGCCACTTGTGGTCGCACACTGTGTTGCGCACATGCCGTCAAGCCCAAACTAAATAAACATAAACTGAGATATTTTAAATGCATAACCTTTTTTAAAACCTTATCGCTTTATCTTTTCAGCAAAACTTGCTAAAAATAAAAAATTAGTTGTTTTTTCACATAAAAGTATAAGACCTGACTTTATCAGAAAATATAATTTCCAGTGTATTTATTTTCGACAAAATTCGCTTTTCTGACATTCTTTTCGGGTGTGATTAACATTGTATTTTTATCATGCGAGTGAATAATCAAATCATCGATTGAGATAATCCCACAATGATTCAAAATTAGGATTAAAGCCATGCCAGCATATAAAGCTCCCTTACACGATATCCGCTTCTTAATGAATGAAGTACTAGACTACCCTGCTCACTATAAAACTTTATCAAATGGTGAAAGCGCAGATCCAGATACTGTAGATATGATTCTTGAAGGTGCAGCCGATTATTGTGAAAACGTACTGTCACCACTTAACCAATCTGGCGATGAAGAAGGTTGCCATTTTGACAACGGCGAAGTAAAAACGCCAAAAGGTTTTAAAGAAGCTTATGACCAGTTCGTAATGGGTGGCTGGCAAGGGCTTTCTTATCCTGAAGAATTTGGTGGTCAAGGCCTGCCAATGTCTTTAAACCTGATCAAATCAGAGATGATGGGTACTGCAAACTGGTCATTTACCATGTACCCAGGTTTAAGTTCAGGTTGTATGAACACTATTTTGCAATTCGGTACAGATGAGCAAAAACAAACATATATGCCTAAACTTGTTGAAGGTACATGGAGCGGCACAATGTGCTTAACCGAACCTCAATGTGGTACAGACTTAGGCCAAGTAAAAACTAAAGCTGAACCTCAAGCAGACGGTAGTTACAAAATCACGGGTACAAAAATCTTTATTTCTGCCGGTGAACACGATTTAACTGAAAACATTATTCACATTGTGCTTGCGCGTCTTCCAGATGCACCAGCGGGTACACGTGGTATTTCTTTGTTTATCGTACCTAAATTTATGCCTACAGCTGATGGCGGTGTTGGTGAACGTAATACAGTGACTTGTGGTTCAATCGAACACAAAATGGGTATTCGTGCTTCTGCAACTGCTGTACTCAACTTTGACAATGCAACAGGTTACCTGATTGGTGAAGTAAACAAAGGTTTACATGCAATGTTTACCTTCATGAACACAGCGCGTATCGGTACTGCAGTTCAAGGTATTGCACATGCTGAGTTATCTTTCCAAGGTGCTCTTCCATATGCTAAAGACCGTATGTCTATGCGTGCGCTTTCTGGTAAGAAAGATCCAGATAAAGTTGCTGATGCAATCATTCACCATGCAGACGTACGCCGTATGCTTTTAACTCAAAAAGCAATCGCTGAAGGCGGTCGTGCAATGATTTACTACGCTGCACAAATCGCTGACAAAATGACAGATGCGTTAACACGTGGTGATCAAGCTGCTTTTGAAGACTACGATGACAAACTTGGTTTCTATACACCGATCTTAAAAGGTTTCTTAACTGAACTTGGTTTAGAAGCTGCTAACCACGGTATGCAAGTTTATGGCGGCCATGGTTATATTAAAGAATGGGGTATGGAGCAAATCGCACGTGATGCACGTATTGCGACCTTATACGAAGGAACAACTGGCGTTCAAGCACTCGACTTAATTGGTCGTAAAGTGTTGTTAAGTTCAAAAGGTAAAGTAGTACGTGAATATACTGCTGAAATCTTAAAATTCTGTGCTGCTCACGCACGTAATAAATACTTACGCCGTTTTGCTTGGGACTTAACCAAGCTTTGTGCGCAGTGGAATACGTTAACAGTTCGTATCATGCTTGCTGCACGTAAAGACCGCGACATCGTATCTTCTGCTTCTGTAGATTTCTTGATGTTCTCAGGCTATGTCATGATGGCTTATTTCTGGGCACAACAAGCTGTGGTTGCTTCTGAAAAATTAGAAGCAGGCAACGGTCAAGAAACTCCTGAATTCTATAAAGCAAAAATTAAAGTTGCTGACTTCTACTTTGACCGTTTATTGCCACGTGCACAAGGTCATGCAGAATCAATGGTGACTACGTCTCGTACACTTACTTCATTACCAGTTGAACACTTTAGTTTCGACTATTAATAATAAGTAAGTATTAAAATCAAAAGAGCGCAATATAAATTGCGCTCTTTTTTATTAAATTAAAATTAAATTTATTCTTTATTAAGCACATAGGCTTTTGTGGGAACAAAATAGTTTTGTTCTAGAAATTCACGATTTTTACCATAATCGCTGTAGAACAACTTCTCCAAATTTACGATTAATTTTTGTTTTGAAATAATATTAAAATAAAAATTAACATCTGATGTTGGACATTGAATCTTTAACTCATGAGCAGCAGAATCAACTTTCCACGTCAAAGAAGGACATAATTGATTAATGGCTGCACTTTTTGCACCGTCTTTATTACTAATTCGGCCAAAATGAATAACATTCCAATACGCCGTACCATCAGGTAATAAATTTAAAATATATTCTGCTTCACCTGTTTCACAATCGGCAAAATTATCTTCACACGAAATACGAGTATGGTAGCGACCCGCATATTGTTGATCTGTTTCAGATAATTTTGAAGTCTTATCTTGCACACCATCAGGCAAGAAAGTTCGTCCCGCGGCATCATCCAAAGTTTTAACCACAGTAGTACTTTTAACTAAACTATCTTCATGTTTAGAGGTCGTTGCTACCGCTGAGTGATCCTTAGAATCGGCATGATTTGCATCACAGGCACTCAGTCCCATACATAAAATGGCAGCCAAACCCAAATGTTTCATTAAAAGACCAGATGACTTCAAAGATATATACATCATTTACATACAACAGCAATGCTACAGTTCAAACTAGAATTCAAGAACGATCTCATCACTGCTACAAACACTTTCAGCCCCGAAAGAGTGCATTTTAGTTGATGTTGCTTTCATTCATTTAAACCATTTACATATTTTAACTATTTTTAGTTTTACCAGACTTTAATTTGCTAATTTTGACGCCATATTTCTATTAACCAAGAGAAATAAATATCTCTTGTCATTTATATATTTGAGGAGAACTACATGACCAATTCTGGTTTATATCGCTCGAACCGACAAAGCATGATCGCCGGTGTAATGGGCGGTATTGCTGAACGTTTTGGTTGGAACGCAAATTTATTACGCATTATTTTCGTATTGGTTTCGGTAATGAGTGCGGCTTTCCCAGGGATTTTAGTCTACTTGGTTTTATGGTTAGTCATTCCTAAAAGACAGCCTGAACAAGTACAAGGTTATCAACAACCTGTTCGTACTGTACGAGAAGAACAAATACATTAAATAACTTAGTTTATTTTGGTCGCTACGGTTGCATCCCCTAATCAACCGTAGCTTTTTTTATTTTAAAAATTATAGTTTTCGATTTAACTGTTGCTGTAAAGCCGCGATCATATCTGCACGACTAATCATTCCTATAAGCTTACGATCTTCAACCACAGGAATGTAGTTAAACGACTTTTCAACAAAGTATGGCACTAAATCTTGAATAGGTTGAGTTGGTAGTACAGTAACCACTCGACGACTCATGATCTGCTTTACATAATGCTGCCAAGAGTTTCTTGGATCAGCTGCCCTTTTAAACCATTCTACGACTTCATATAACGCTAAAGTTCCCACCAAATGGTTTTCTGCATTGACCACAGGTAAACTCATGAGATTCTGCTGTTTAAACTTATCTAATGCCTGATGAATATCATCATCTTCATGTAGTTTAATCACATCACGGCTCATAATATCCTGACAGATATATTGGTTCACCATACGTTCATTAGCGTGCTCTTGCGCTTCTAAAATAATTTTTTCTAAGTCGTACTGGCTGATATCTAACAATTCAGTATGATGTTCTAATGCATACTCAATATCTTTTGGCTGAATTGATACTTTTTGAGTAGGTGTTGGATCTTTGCTTCGCTCATTTAAATGTGCAGTAACCGGATAATGTCGCCCAATTAATCGATTAAAAAATACAGCAAAACCAAGTAGAAGTAATGAGTTGAGCAGAACCGGATAAAAAACGAAATAAAAGCCTAATTTATGAATGGCAGCGCCGCCCAACACAGCCGTAATTGCGACTGCTCCACTCGGCGGGTGTAAAGAGTCGGTGGTCATCATTAAAAAGATGGCAAGCCCAACAGCCACACTAAAAGCTGTAGTTAAATCAGGAATCCACTGCGCACAAGCAACCCCAATAATTCCGGCTAATGTATTACCGACAATAACATTCCATGGTTGAGCCAATGGACTGGCTGATACTGCAAATAAAAGAACAGATGATGCCCCCATAGGCGCGATGTACCAAGCATTAATTCCGCCAAGAACATACCAACTAATTAAGGAAGAAATTGCTAAACCACATAGTGCTCCAATACCGCAAAGCAATCGCTCTTTTAGTGGTAAAACCTTAAAATTCGGCTTTAAAATCTGTAACCATTCTCGCTGTATAACACTCACAGTACACCTTAGGGGATATGCCGTTATTTATAACGGGCAAAAGTATACGCCCAAAGCCACATAAAGTGCATTTAAATTATATCTTTTAAATATCAGAAAACTTGTTGAACATATTCTTACTATTTTAAAACTTTAATATTCAATTAATTTTTCATTCAAATAACGCCAGTACCGTTTCGGCAAATACTGCACGTGGAGTTTGATATTCTGACGTTCTATAATATTTACGCTCTTAAAATAATCTTTCCAAAGCTGATCATACAAAACTTCCTGCTCATCTAACTCAAGCTGAAAACTTTGACTCATGCCATTTTTTAAATTACGGTCAACCTCAGAAGCTTCGAGTGAAACTTCATGTATTTCACGTAAATCATAATAAATTCCAAACTTACGTTGCTCATCATAAATGAGCCAACGCTGATCTTGATAACGCCGTTTAAAATGCGGCTGGATAAGCGGTAAAACATTAAAATCAGGACGAACCAGACTTAAAAAAAGCTCATCTTTAGTTTTCTTAAACCGAATAAAAGCCTCCATTCTATGCTTTTCTCGCCCGACTTTTTTCGTCCACTGCGCAATCGCTAAAACACTTGGGTGCGAATAATCTTTTTCTACAGACGAATGACTACTAAACACATAAATACAATAATTAAATAAATGCTGATAGGCATCTAAAGATTCAGATAAATAAGCAAAATAAAATTGTTTCAACGAAGAGGACGAAAGCTTTTTTTGTAGCGCTACCCACACACGTTCAGCATGTTGCTCGTTATTTGCAACTTCAATTTTATCGGCAAATAAGCCATGTTGAGCCGCATCATTTAAACAGAGCCTGACCTGTAATTCTTTAAATTGAAATGCACGAAAAACACAGCTTAGCAGCCCAACCATTGAACCATCAAAATAGTAAGCGACTTCCTCATTAAACATGGCTAAAACCCAAGGCTTAATTGTGGCGAGAGTTGCTGCACATATTTCGAAGATCCCTGCGTTAAAATTTGCTGTCGAATATAGCCAGAAGATAGTTCCTTTTGGAATTTTGGACTGTCTTCACAGCGAATAAAGTATTTTGCACGCTGGTAAGCCACGCCTAGTTTTTTAAGTAAATCGATATGGATTTTTCCAAAACGGCGAGCCTGCACAATTTTCTTGGCCGATTTCACTCCAATGCCCGGTACACGCAAAATCATTTGATAATCTGCACGGTTTAAATCTACCGGAAACTGTTCAGGATGCCTTAATGCCCAGCTTAGTTTAGGGTCAACATCAAGATCTAAATTAGGATGTTTTTCATTGACGATTTCATTGACTTCAAAACCATAAAAACGCATCAGCCAGTCACTTTGATAGAGACGATTTTCACGAAGCAACGGCGGCGCAGAACCCACTGCTGGCAAGTAATTATTTTCAGTATTAATTGGGATATAACCCGAAAAATAGACGCGTTTGAGTTTAAATTCTTTGTAATGCTTGTCTGCCATAAACAAGACATCTTGGTCTGACTCTTGATGGGCCCCCACTACCATTTGAGTGGTTTGCCCTGCTGGTACATATTTCGGTACATGCTTAATGATTTGGCGTTCATCTTTAAGCTGAATGAGCCTGTCACGGACTAAACCTAAATCTTTCTGTACTTCTTGATGTGATTTTTCTGGTGCAAAAGTTTTTAGCCCAATCTCTGTTGGCATCTCTAAATTAATACTCATACGATCAGCATATAAACCTGCTTCATGAATCAGTTCAGGCGATGCTCCCGGTATGGTTTTTAGGTGAATATAGCCATTAAAGTTTTCTTCAAGACGTAACTTTTTTACCACTTGGAGCATACGCTCCATCGTATGATCGGCCGATTTAAAAATACCAGAGCTTAAAAATAACCCTTCAATATAATTACGGCGGTAAAAATTAATGGTTAAATCTACGACCTCTTGCACCGTAAATGCCGCACGCTGGACGTCGTTAGAGCGACGTGAAACACAATAGGCGCAGTCAAAAATACAAACATTACTAAATAGAATTTTTAAGAGAGATACACAGCGGCCATCTTCGGTATAGCTATGACAAATACCCGAATGACTGGCATCCCCTAGACCTTTATCTTTGTTTTTACGGTCACTGCCACTTGATGAACAAGACACATCATATTTAGCAGCATCAGCAAGAATTTGTAGTTTTTCCCGAATGCGATCAGACATATCAAACGACTCATTTGTGGCATCGTTTAAAAAATATCATTTCGCATTCTTAAATTTAATCTAGTAAAGTACGCTCAGCGTCATGAGATGACGTTTAAAATGAACTAGCTTAATTAACGTATTCTTCAAGCTGCTTTACACGCTTTTCATACTCTTGCATTGGGCAATATGAATACATCGGTGAGCCAATGTATGAACCTGCATTATTACATTCCTGATCTACATAGGCTTTCCAAAGTCGCTGAGATTTTAAAATATCTTGGTAACGTTGTGGCTGTTTGTATTCTTCGCTTTGTGCACGAATTTGATCAATCAGAGCAACAATTTTTTCTTCATAAGTCTTTTTAGCTTGTTCAGAACAACTATACACGACCATATTATTAATACTTTCAAGCTTCATTTCTTTAATGGTCTGGTCTACACATTGATTGTATTCATCTTGCTCATCAGTTTCGGTTTGCGCGTAAAGCCATGGACTACAGAAAAGGCTGGATAAAACAATAAGTTTGCAGCAAAATTTCAACATAACTTCTTCTCAGTTCTATAATTTTTAATATGCTTCAATATAACAAAAAAATGATTATTCACGCACTTGCGCTTGCACCCATACCATTGCTGAGTTTATCTGCCTTAGGGGTCATAACATTAAATTCTGAATTTAGCCTTTATTCGATTGGAGTTATTTTTCTAGCCCACTTCTTATTTTATTTACTTTTTTATGGCCTTCTGGTTATTCCCTTTGCATATATCATTTCCTATTTTCTCGCTCGTAAAAATCGTTTAAATCTGATGAGTATTTTTATCTGCGCAACTGTCATCTGGATTTTGATTAGCCCGATTGCACGTTTGTTTTTTGTCGGTTCATTCCCTTCTCCTTGGTGGGATATTTATAAGATCTACAGTTTTTATCTCATGATTTTATTTACCAGCTTTTGCTACTGGTTAAGCTTGAAGTGGCTAAGCCGAAAACAAATAGGCTAATCGCGCATTCCTTTGATTAAGCCTTTGCCACTCCCCCACAAAATCCTTATACTTAGGGGCAATTTTTCTCATAAATTCGTGGATGCTACATGAGTCGCGCCATCTCGCATATTGATACATTTCAGGGTTTAATTCTTGCCCTACAAAACTACTGGGCCGAACAAGGCTGCGTCGTATTACAACCTTACGACATGGAAATGGGCGCTGGAACATTCCACACCGCAACATTCTTACGTGCTTTAGGGCCTGAGACTTGGAACGCGGCATACGTTCAACCTTCACGTCGTCCAAAAGATGGCCGTTATGGTGAAAACCCGAACCGTTTGCAACACTACTACCAGTTCCAAGTGGTACTTAAGCCAAACCCAGACAATATCCAACAGCTTTATCTCGATTCTTTAAAAGCGATCGGGATTGATACGCTTACTCACGACATTCGTTTCGTAGAAGACAACTGGGAATCTCCAACTCTTGGGGCTTGGGGCTTAGGTTGGGAAGTTTGGCTCAACGGTATGGAAGTGACTCAGTTCACTTACTTCCAACAAGTTGGTGGCGTTGAGTGTTATCCAGTAACAGGTGAAATCACTTACGGTTTAGAACGTCTTGCGATGTACCTTCAAGGTGTTGACTCGGTTTATGACCTAGTTTGGACCAAAGGCCAATTCGGTACCGTGACTTACGGTGACGTATTCCATCAAAATGAAGTTGAGCAATCGACTTATAACTTTGAATACGCTCCAGTTGAAAAATTATTTGAACTCTTTGACTTCTATGAGTCAGAAGCAAACCGTTTAATTGAAGCAAAACTTTCTCTTCCTGCTTATGAGCAAGTGGTTAAAGCGTCTCATACCTTTAACTTGCTTGATGCACGTGGCGCAATTTCTGTAACTGAGCGTCAACGTTACATTTTACGTGTACGTACTTTAGCGCGTGCTATTGCACAAAGTTATGTACAAGCACGTGCGGAGCTTGGCTTCCCAATGGCAGAACCACACTTACGTGATGAAGTATTGGCGCAGTTAAAAGCACAAGCTGAAAGTGAAGCAGCAAAGGCGGAGAAAAACTAATGAGCAAACATACTGTTTTATTCGAACTTGGCTGTGAAGAGCTTCCACCAAAAAGCTTAAAAACGTTACGTGATGCACTACAAGCAGAAACGGTAAAAGGCTTAAATGAAGCTGGTTTAAACTTCGCATCTGTTGAAGCTTATGCTGCTCCACGTCGTTTAGCGCTTAAAATTGTTGATATCGATGCTGCTCAAGCTGATACACAAAAACGTTTTGACGGCCCTGCTGTTCAAGCAGCTTACGATGCAGAAGGCAAACCGACTAAAGCACTTGAAGGCTTTATGCGTGGTCAAGGCATTACAGTTGATCAGCTTTCTACTTTCCAAGCAGGTAAAGTTGAAAAAGTTTGCTATCTAAAAGATGTAAAAGGTCAAAGCCTTGACGCTTTACTTCCACAGATTTTGCAAACTGCGTTAGACAATTTACCAATTGCTAAGCGTATGCGTTCTGCTGCAAGCCGTACCGAATTTGTACGTCCAGTGAAATGGGTTCTCTTACTTAAAGATGACCAAATTGTTGACGCAACTATTCAAGATCATAAAGCTGGCAATGTGACTTATGGTCACCGCTTCCATGCACCTGAAGCAGTGACTTTAGCGCATGCAAATGACTACTTAGCTGCTTTAGAAAAAGCTTACGTTGTTGCGAACTTTGAAAAACGTCAAGCAACTATTCAAGAACAAGTGAAAAAGTTAGCTGATGAAGTTAACGCGACTGCGATTGTTCCAGCGGATTTACTTGATGAAGTAACAAGTTTGGTTGAATGGCCAGTTGCTCT
This sequence comes from Acinetobacter sp. ABJ-A23_2, assembly GCF_044538765.1. NCBI lineage: Bacteria > Pseudomonadati > Pseudomonadota > Gammaproteobacteria > Moraxellales > Moraxellaceae > Acinetobacter > Acinetobacter sp. ABJ-A23_2. The sequence continues at coordinate 15,900 of NZ_JBIUCP010000009.1, read as the reverse complement.
TCGTGCAAATTTTGAAGAGCGCTTCCTTGCTGTTCCTCAAGAAGCTCTCATTACGACAATGCAAGACAACCAGAAGTATTTCTGTTTGATCAATGCGGAAGGCAAATTACAGCCTTACTTCATTACTGTTTCAAATATTGAGTCTAAAGATCCAACTCAAATTATTGAAGGTAACGAGAAAGTTGTTCGTCCTCGTTTGTCTGATGCTGAATTCTTCTTCTTACAAGATCAAAAGCAACCGCTTGCATCTCGTAAAGAAAAATTAGCAAATATGGTATTCCAAGCACAGCTTGGTACGCTTTGGGACAAATCAACACGTATTGCAAAACTTGCTGTTGCATTATCTTCAATTACTGGTGCAAACACAGCCGATGCTGAAAAAGCTGCATTACTTGCTAAATGCGACTTAACCTCTGAGCTTGTAGGTGAGTTCCCAGAACTTCAAGGTATTGCGGGTACTTACTACGCACGTATTGAAGGCGAAAACACTGAAGTTTCAGAAGCTTTAGGTGAGCAATATTTACCAAAATTTGCGGGTGATGTTTTACCTAAAACTAAAACAGGTACAACGATTGCTCTTGCTGACCGTTTAGATACGCTTGTTGGTATTTTCGGTATTGGACAAGCGCCTACAGGTTCTAAAGACCCGTTTGCACTTCGTCGTTCAGCAATTGGTATTTTACGTTTAATCATTGAAAATGAATTAGATGTAACAATTGAAGAGTTAGTAAATCTTGCGCTTCAAGGTTATGGCGATATCGTTAAAGACCATGACAAGACTCTCGCTGATGCTGTTGCGTTCTTGGAAGGTCGTTACCGTGCTAAGTACGAAGACCAAGGTGTTGCTGTTGACGTACTTCAAGCAGTTCAAGCACTTGCACCGAAGTCTCCACTTGATTTTGACAAGCGCGTAAATGCTGTTAACCACTTCCGTACATTACCTGAAGCTGCTGCACTTGCTGCTGCAAACAAACGTGTTGCTAATATTCTTGCAAAAGAAGCCACACCAGAAGGTTCTGTCGTTGAAGCGAACTTAGTTGAAGACGCTGAAAAAGCATTATTTGCCGAACTTCAAGCAGTGACTCCTGCGGTTGAACCATTACTTGCAGCAAAAGACTACACTGCTGCCCTTTCTAAGCTTGCAGCACTTCGTGCGCCGATTGATGCATTCTTTGATGGTGTAATGGTAATGGCAGATGATGCTGACCTAAAAGCAAACCGTTTACGTTTATTGGCTCAGTTACGTAACTTGTTTACTGCTGTGGCTGATGTGAGTGTGTTGCAGGGCTAATTAGCTCATTATTAAATAAAGGGATCTTTTAGAGATCCCTTTATTTTTTAGTTAAACAAATGCTTTAATTTCTTCTAAACTTTTCGATGGCTCAAACCACATAAAATCATAATCGGCCACATCATGAATATAAAACGGATCATTTTTCATGATTTCTTCGGCTTCTTGAATCGAAGAGCTTAAAACCAAAATCACCCCACCTACTCTATTTTCTCGACGGCCCGACGCTAAAAACTTCTTTTGCTCATAGTAATGATCTAAAAACGCAATATGTTCTTTGAGTACAGCATCAACTTCGGCTAACGGTTTTTTATAGGTCAAGGTAACAACAATCATCTCATTCTCTTAAAGCAAGTAGCGCATTACATATGCTTATTCGATAGTACGCCTATTCCCCCAATTCATCCACACCAAACTCCCTACAATAATTACTCCACCTAGCAGCACCATAATTGATGGTTTTTCATTTAAGAAAAGCACTGCCAAACTCATTGCGACAATAGGCGAACAATATAAAAAATTCGATGCAATCGTTAACGGCATATTTTTAAGTACATATCCCCAAAGCACATACGCCATTGCACTTGGAAAAATACCTAATAGGACAACTGACATATTGGCTTGCCAAGTAGCATGTAACATCTCATTCGGTAAATGGGCACTATAAAATAGTAAAGGAATGGTACCGAACCAAATGATGTAGCACATCATACTCAAAGCATCATAATTTAAAGCAAATTTCTTATATAAATTAAAGTACAGCCCCCATGCAATTGCAGCTAAAACAATCAACAAACTGTAAGGGCTCGGCACACCAAAACCATGATCTCCACTAACCACCAACACGGCGCCGCAAAGTCCCAGCAAAATACACAACCACTGTTTAAAACTGATTTTTTCTTTAAAAAGCAAAGCTGAAATAATAAAAGTGAATAGTGGAATGGATTGGCTCAAAATACTAGATGCGACCGCAGTCACATATTGCTGCCCTGTATTGATCAGCAAATGATGCAACGTTACAGAGAAAAATCCTAAGACCCCAAGTGCAGGAACATGTTTCCACTTTAGAGGCTGTATGCCTTTTTTCATGACCAAAAGCAGTAAAAAAACCGATGCAATAAAAAAACGGAGCAAGGCAATATGCTGCGGTGTATATGAGTGCAAGGCACTATGCACACCAATAGGTGAATAGCCCCAACAAAAGACGGTCACAGCAATACATAAATAGAGCTTAAATACGGGAGGCTGGGTTTCGGCAGCAAGAGAAATTGCCATGTTAAATCTGCACTAATGAAATGGAACTCTTTCATCATATGCACATGGATAGTTGAATAAAATTAACTTATATTGAGTTAAATATTCATTAAAAGTGAATGATAAAATATGGATATCGCCCAGTTAAAAATGTTTCAAACCGTGGTTGAATGCGGCACCATGGCTAAGGCATCAATGCAACTACATTGTGTACCCTCCAATATCACAACACGCATTAAACAACTTGAAGAAGAACTCGGTGCACCGCTGTTTTATCGTGAAGGAAAAAGCTTAAAGCTCACGCCATCTGGAGAAATCTTTCTCGATTATTGCCGTAAAATTTTAGCGCTCTGTGATGAAGCCAAACGAAGTATTCATCCTAATGCCCCACCTTCTGGCCCATTAAAAATTGGAGCTATTGAATCGTCTGCCACAACTCGTCTGCCTAGCTTACTTGCGAAATATCATCAACGTTATCCAGAAGTTTCCATTCAAATTATTACTGGCACATGGAAACAGCTATTAGTCGATATTTCTCAGCACAAACTTGATGGTGCAATTGTCGCAGGCAATATTGAGTTCCCGATGCTTAATAAACTCAGTATTTATCAAGAAGACATGGTCCTAATTGCGTCCCATTCTTTGGGAGAAATTCATTGCCAAGAAGATCTGATTGGTAAAGAAATTTTTATGTGGACTGAAGGCTGCCCTTACCGTGCAGCTCTCGAAGATTGGCTTAAACTCAAGAATATTTCACTTCCCATCACCAGCATTACCAGTTATGCCACCATTATTGGGTGTGTGAGTGCGGGTTCTGGCGTGGCGTTAGTGCCTAAGAGTATTTATGAACAATATAAAAATTTAGCGCATATTCAGAGTTATAAGTTTGAACATCTTGCCTTTATGCAAAATCACTTTTTCTGGCATAAAAATGTGAGCAACCACAAAGCAAGAGATACATTTATAGAGTTAATTAAGTCTGAATTTTATTTATGAATATTGGGAATAGTAAGTCTATTGCTATTAAATGATGAATTCTCGTAATCAAATCGTATGGGTTTTATCTCATGGCTGCACAAGGTTTATTTTTAACAGTAAGATCAGCACTTCAACTTTTAAAGTAATTGGGGAGATTGGTCCAAATGAAAACCTTACAAGTGTTATGCGTTGCAAGCTCTATATTGGCTTCATCAACCCTTTTTGCTGAAACAACACAGCCTCAACAAGTAAGTGAAGCAACATCTAAAACTCAACCTTATGGTGATAACCCAAGTTTAGGACGTGTCCTGTTATATAAAACAGGAAAAGGCATACAAAATTTAGGAGACTCTATTCAAGGGGCTTCAGAAAAAACTTCGAATAAAATTAGTGAAAAATGGAAAAACACCAAAGAATTTACAGCTGAAAAAGCAGAAGTCGTTCAACAAAAAGCAGATACCGCAAAAGTCTTTACTGAACAGAAAATAGAGCAAGCCAAACAAAATATTACCAGTAGTCGAAATGGTGAAAACATACCGATAGAACAAGGTGAGTTAAGCAAATCTAGCACGACGACCAATTAAAATTGGGTTTGAGGAGCGCGATCATGTCGCGCTTTTCAAAAATATATACTTTGAAAAAGAAATACACCCACCACAAAGAGCTAGGAATCTGCCTTATGAATAGTCAAAAACTTCTCTTTTCAACACTATGCTGTGTAGCATTAACTGCATGTGCGACCACCAAATCTGTTTCTTCTTATTCTCAGGCACAAGTTTTAGAACAAGATACAAATATTGAAGCTTATCCAACCACCACCGGCAATGTAGCCAAACTTATTAAACACGATAAACAAGCTTGCATGATTGAATTTACGGGTTATTTAGGTGGAGGCCAAGTGACTGAGCACTGGATTTTTAACAATAAAGGCCTGATTTCAGCTCAATCATTTACAGAGCAATATCCAGATTCTTCCGGCATATTAAGTCAAGCCACCAACTCGACAACAAAAAGCTCAACCACGTTTAATATTCAAGATCCAGCAATTCAAAATAATTTTAAAAAGCTCCAGAGCAACTTTAGTAAAGCCAATTTAGAAAAATGTGATTAAAAATTTTCCAAAAAAAACTCGTTGCAGAAGTAATCTTTTGCAACGAGCCATAGCCATTTTAAATTTCTTGGACCTAATAAAAAATTATAAATATGCTATTTAGTTAACGGTTAAACCATTGGTTGCCGCCAGTAAATCAATACGTGGGAAAACTAAGCCCGTTCTTGAGTCAGTAATAGGTTTACCCGTGGTTTTTAAACGGTTAATGGTCTGATCGATAGTTTCAGTTGGTGTAACACTGTTTGCTCTTAATAATGCAATTGCGCCAGCCACATGTGGTGTCGCCTGAGAAGTGCCTCCCATGGTATAGCCACCCGCAGTAATCATTGCTCCTGGTGCCAATAAAGTCACAAGGCTGCCCCCATTACTAAAGCATGCCACCTTGTCCGCTGCCGTGGTTGGGTCAGAACATTTCACTGGGTTCCCCCATGACACACCACCAATATTACTGTCATATACAGCACCTACTCTTACCGCTCCAGCAACACAAGCAGGTGAAGAAATACCATCAGGGAATGCATCATTACCAGTTGCAACTACTGGGACTACTCCAGCAGCTCGCGCATTTGCAAATGCTGTTCCATAACTACTATTACTACATTCAGATTTGTATTTAACACCAGGAACACCAAGGCTCAAATTTATCGCTTTAATATTGTATGTTTTAGCGTTATTTACTGCCCAGTTAATGCCCGCAATGATATCACTATCATAAGCTGAACCTGATCGAAAAACGTCTATTCCAATAATTTTTGTTTTGGTAGCAACTTTAGACACAATCGCTGAAACATTACTACCATGACCATTATCGTCAAGTGAGCCATCATCTGGAGCACTATCAAATGAATAAACGACACGGCATGTACTTGAAGGTGTATTCACCGCCGTACAGCCAAAATCCGAATGCAAATAATTTACCCCTGTATCCAGCACAGCAACACTAGAGCCAGTTCCGTTGAAACCTTTAGTATTGGCCTGAGGCTGATTAATTAAAGGCAGACTTTCCATCGTCGTAGGTTGATTAATTCGGTTTGGATATACAGCCTTAACGTTCGGATCGTTAAGTAAATCAACTAAAGCTTCTCTATTACTAATTCGATAAAAAGCTAAAGGCAAATTATTGTAGTCCCGAAGTACTTGTACCCCTACACCACGATTAAACCTCGACTGTATATTCTTTTTATTTGCAGCAATATAACTTCGCCGCTCCAAACCTGAAGCTACACTTTCCGAAGGGATATTGTATTCAACGATAAGGTCATTAGAATCATTGGTGACCAAAGCATCTAAATCAATTTTACCCTGAAATACTTTTTGTTTTGCTGCCTGATTTAACTGCTGTTTAGCACCTTTAGAGTCCAAAGGAAGAGCAGATGCAGTCGTACTTAAGATCGTACATAGACCTAATAGAAATAACGTTTTACTTTGCATTATTTTTCTCCGTAGTCTTTCGACTAACAATTTACTTATTTCGCTTTTATTTCATTTGCTGGATCTTTTTCTGGATCAATCGGTTGAATAGAAAGATCACTTTTTGTGTCATAAAAAGGAACAGTATCTGCTGATACCGGGCTGGGTTGAGTCGAATTTAAAGATACGTTTTTAGGTTGAGCAGGCTCCTTAAGTTTAGAAAGTAAAGATGAAGTGTCTGGTTGTGATGAATTCGGCTTATGTAAAGCAGAATTGAACACCTCAGATGCACCGCTTGTTGGCTTAAAATAAAGAACAACGGCGACTAAGCCGACCAATATGAAAAGGGAAGCAATAATTTTCATCATTTAAGATCTCTGTTTTTTTGTTTATAGACATCTATATTTATTTTTGATTATTCGAAATAAGGCGCTATTTCTTTAGATATATTTCATGTGAAATTTCTATTTCTTGAAATATATAAACATGAGAAAAGCGAAACCACCTTTTCCCGAATAAGCAAAAATACAGTTCTGCCCTGTACATTTATATTTCTGGCAGAATATGGTTCAAAAAAGCGCCAAAAAGCACCCTATTCTCATAATAAGCAATAACTATGCCGTTAACTCCAATAAAAAATGAAAAAAGAATCATCTTTAGAGATATAGAAAAATGGTTATGTTGAATGCTTTTAATTGTTTTTATTTCAGAGAACAAAAAGAGAGGAAATATTTTGCTGGTTTTAAATCATAAAATATCGATATCTATTTCACTTTATTATTAATATTTTTCTTTCTCCACAATTTCTCCCTTATGTGTTTATTGACTGTAATGCTGTTGTAACGTTTTGATGAAGGTGATTCCCAAGCGAATCAAGGTTTGACTATGATGCGATTGCGTTTATGAAATACCTCACTAAAGGGTATATTCTTTGAAGGATATCGCAATGAAAATGATGAAAACAGCTATCGTGACTGCAAGTGTTCTTGCTTCTGCCTCTATTTTTGCACAAAGTGCGGGCGTTAATGCAGGTGCCTCTGCCCAAGTTAATGTACAACCAGGTGGGCTTGTTAGTGGCGTAGCCAATACAGTCAAAAATACTGCTCACACTGTAGGCCATACTGCAAAACATGCTGGTCATGTAGCGGCTGACACTACAGTTAAAGCAACTAAAAAAACAACAGGTAAAGTGACTGAACTTTCTTCTGATGCTGTAACAGGCACTAAACATTTTGCTACTGAAGCAGCAACAGGAACAAAAAATTTAGCGACTAAAGCCGCAACGGGTACTAAAAACTTAGCAGTTGAAGCTAAAGCTGATACAAAAGCGCATCTTGATGCAGTAAAAACTAAAGTTGCAGAAAAACAAGCTGAACAAAAAGAATTTACTGCTGAAAAACAAGCTGATGCTCAAGCACGTGTAGATGCGGTTAAAGCCCGCGTAGCTCAAAACCAAGCAGAGCAAAAAGAATTTGTTGCTGGCACTAAAGCAGATGCTCAAGCACAATTAAATGCAGCTCAACCAGCTCATGCAGTTAACGCTCAAACAGGTGTAAACGTTGGTGTTAATGTTGCTCCAGTTGGAATTAGTGCAAATGCCAACGTAAATGCAGGTGCTCAAGGTTCTACACAAAAAACTGAAAAGAAATCTTTCGTTAAAGGTCTTCTCGGTACTAACTAATCAGTTATCAATAAAAAAAGGGCAATTTATTGCCCTTTTTTATTTATCTAAAAGTTATTTAGCGTGTTTCAGTTAAAACCAAGCCTGCACGTAAACCGATCTTCACATTTGGGTTTGGAAATAAAATCCAGACCTGCTCTTGCTCAACTACATAATTACCCGAAGGTTGCATCGCAATGATTTCACCTTGGGTAAATGTCGAAAAGTTCGGAGCCTCAGCCGATAAGTTCATTTGGAAATCCTCATCTTTTTTAATTAAAGAGTCAGATACCTGAAACACTCGAATTTTCGATTTATGCCGCATCGGTAAAGCTTGTTCAGAAACCACATTGCGAATGACTTCATCAATTGCAGCAAACTGGCTCAAGTCATTTTGTCCAAATGGCAAGGCTTTACCCAACTCCAAGGTGGCACTCGCAGCTTTAAAGCTCTCACTGGTAAAATGTGTGAAGGTTTTACCTGCAGCGCGGTGATAAACCAAAGCATCTAAATCAGCAGCATCAAGACTTGCTATCAAATCAGCATCGTAGTCATGGGTTTGATAAGGCAATAAAGCAAAGGTTGGTAATAATGAAGCCCGAATTGCCGTATGCAAATCATAGTGATAGCGCTTAGCATCACTCGCACTTTCCTGAAAGAAAGTGGCAACTGCGTGTTCCAAAACCTCAGCTCGCTTAGATTCCTCAGTCACGGGTAGAGTTTTATATCCACCACAAAACATTCGGTTTACATCATCATGCACATAACGCTTACCTTGACGCATTGCATAAGGGTTACCCAACACAAGCAGCAACCTCACAGCAAGGTTTAAACGTCCTGCAAACAAATCGGTGCAAAGTTGAGACAACAACTCAATTGGTGCTGTTTCATTACCATGTACCCCAGCTGACAGTACGACAGCTTTGTCGTACTGTACATATGGCGTACATTCAAGAAGTCCCTCACCTAACCAACGCCAAGAAAAATTTTCTTGTTTTCCCTCGCGTACTGTAGGCTGCTCACCTTGTAAGGTTAATGCTAGAAAATCTTGCATGTCACCTCCTCATTATTTTTGGAAAGGATAAACCGAACCCAAACCTAAAATTTTGGTGAGTTCATCAAGCGCCATACGGCTTTCCATAAGTAGGTGCGGATCTGCCAAATCTTCTTGAGCTAAACGATCACGATAGTGTTTATCTACCCATTGATTGAGTGTGCCAAACAACTGATCATTCATGAGGACTTTTGGATTTACAGCATTTAATTCAGTTTCATTTAAAGCTACACGCAAGCGTAAACATGCTGGTCCACCACCATTACGCATACTTTCACGTAGGTCATAAACCTGAATTGCATCAATTGGTGTACCCATTTGAATCATATCGTTCAAATAGCTCCACACTGCAGCATTTTGGCGAGACTCTTCCGGTACAACAATGGTCATACCACCATCAGGGCGAGTCAAAATCTGGCTATTAAATAAATAAGTAGCCACAGCATCGTCTACCGTAACGCGGCTTTCAGGCACTTCAATCGAAATAAAATCTTCACCAATGCTTGCCATTTTTTGACGAATTTCAGCAAAAGCTTGATCTTGATTTAAGAAAGCGTGTTGATGGTGGAATAGAACTTGCTGGTTACTTACCGCGATCACATCGTTATGGAAAACGCCTTGATCAATCACATCAGGATTTTGTTGAACAAAAACAGTATGAGCATCATCTAAACGATGTAAACGTGCAATTGCTTCACTTGCTTCACGCGTCTGACGTGCTGGATAACGTTTTGGTCCCGGTAAGCCATTATTTAAATGTTGTTGACCATAAACAAAAACCTGAACACCGCGCTTAGCATAATCACCACCTAAACGATTGTGATTTGCTGCACCTTCGTCACCAAATAAAGCCACTTGTGGTAAAGCTTCATGGTGTACAAAGTGACGTTCATTTTTAAAGATGGCTTGTAAAACTTGGCTCGTTGTTTCAGCTTCAATTGAACGGTGAAACTTATTGTTCAGGTTCGCTGCTGTAAAATGCACGCGTTCATCTTGGCTATCTGCCGAAGGTGAAACTGTTGCAGCATTTGCAGTCCACATTGGAGAAGCTGAACTTAAAGATGACAATAGCTCTGGTGAATAACGCATTGCTTGAGCAACAACACTAATGTCATCTCCAGTAAAACCTAAACGGCGTAACATTGGAACATGTGGACGTTCATGCGGAGCAAGTACACCTTGTTTCATTCCCATATCAGCCAAGGCTTTCATTTTTAATAAGCCTTGTTTCGCTGCTAATTTTGGATTCGAGGTGTTATTACGGTTTTTGGTTGATGCTTCATTACCAAAAGACAAACCCGCATAGTGATGTGTTGGACCCACTAAACCATCGAAATTTACTTCATATCCTTTCATTTTTTCTTTCCCTAGTGTTAAGGCAACACAATCCCTGGAGATAATTTTTCTGGCAAACTTAAGCTTTCACTTTCAAGTGAAGCCATTGGCCAAGCACAATAGTCAGCAGCATAAAACGCGCTTGCACGGTGGTTACCCGAAGCTCCAACACCACCAAATGGCGCAGCACTTGAAGCGCCTGTTAATGGTTTGTTCCAGTTTACAATACCGGCACGTGCTTCAATCAGTAAGTCATCAAAGAGTTCACGTTTTGGAGAAACCAAACCAACAGACAAACCAAAACGAGTTGCATTAGCAATTTTCAATGCTTCATCAAAGCTGTCATAACGTTGAATGGTAGTAAGCGGACCGAAATATTCTTCATCTGGAATACCAGCCACACCTGTTACATCAACAATACCTGGAGTAAGTAGCGAGCTGTCTTCTTGAGGACGCGTCATTGGCAATAAGCTTTTGGCACCAAGCTCAAGTAACTTTTGCTGAGCATTCATCATGTTTGTTGCAGCAACTGATGAAATCACACCACCCATAAATGGTTGTTGTTCGTCGTTCCAGCGGCCTACTTTCAGGTTTTTAGCCACTTCAACAAAACGTTGAATAAATGCATCACCTTCAGCACCATTTTTGACTAAGATACGGCGTGCACATGTACAACGCTGACCTGCCGAAACAAAAGCAGATTGAATAGCAAGATTAACTACTGCATCGACATCAACAATTTCATCAATAATCAATGCATTATTGCCGCCCATTTCAAGCGCAAGAATTTTTTCAGGTGCACCCGCCATTTGCTTATGCAAGTGATAACCAGTGTTTGCACTTCCAGTAAACAATAGACCATCAATTTCATGGGAAGCCGCCAAAGCTTCACCAGTAGTACGGCCACCTTGAACTAAGTTCATTACGCCATTTGGCAAACCTGCTTGTTGCCAAAGTTTTACAGTTTCTTCAGCAGTCCAAGGTGTTAACTCACTTGGTTTAAATACAACTGTGTTGCCCGCAAGCAATGCAGGAACAATATGTCCATTTGGTAAATGGCCCGGGAAGTTATATGGACCAAAAACTGCAAGTACACCATGTGGACGGTGACGTAACGATGCTACACCATCTGCCATTTCAGTTGAGCTTTCACCGGTACGTTGGTGATAAGCACGAATCGAAATCGCAACTTTGCCAACCATTGACTGAACTTCAGTTAACGTTTCCCAAAAAGGTTTACTGGTTTCTTGGCTAATGACTTCTGCTAAATGTTTTTTATTTTCTTCAAGCAGCTTTGCAAACTTTTCTACAATCGCTACGCGCTCAGCAAAAGGTAAGCGTGCCCATGCAGGAAATGCTGTACGTGCCGCTTGGCAAGCTTTCTCAACATCACTAGCTGTAGCTTCAGTACCAGACCATACAGTTTGGTTATCAACCGGATTTGTTTTTACAAATGTTGTACCGCTGCCTTGTAACCAGACACCGTTTATAAATAAAGAGTTTGACATCAGGATACTTCCATAGGATTTAGTGATAACACACGAACAGCGTGACCTTCTTGTACGCCGAGTTTTTCAGCTTGTTCATGGGTTAAATTTAGAGTGCTATCTACGAGATCAAGCTTCATTAACATAGCTCGATAGTCGTGATAATTATCATTGGCAACAAGGTATTGTGTTTTACCTACTGTTGCTTCATTTGTAATTTTGACTGTTAAAAATTGGCTTTCTTTAACTGCACGTAACTCATCAATATTGGCTTCAATGGTTGGGCCCGCATCAAAAATATCGACATATCCTTGATAACGTAAACCTTCTGACTCAAGCACATGATAAGCAGGCAAAGTATGTGGATGCATTTTTCCAATTACTTCTTGCGCGTCTTTTGGCAAGAGGTCTACATAAACTGGAAAACGTGGCATAAGTTCCGCAATAAAAACTTTTTGACCAATTCCACTTAAATAGTCTGCTGTGGAGAAATCCATATTGAAGAAATGGTGTCCAATCGCATCCCAGAAAGGCGAGCATCCATTTTCATCAGAGAAACCACGCATTTCAGCAATGAGTTTTTTCTCAAAATATTGCTTAAATGCTGCGATAAACATAAAACGGATTTTTGATAAGAATTTACCGTTTTGGTTCTCACGACGTTCCGGATCTAAAAATAATGTACAGAGCTCACTACTTCCTGTTCTGTCATTACTTAAAAATAGAGTCGGTAATGCTTTATAGACATTTAATGCTTTTGAAGCGTGTACTTGTGTTCCCACATGAAAGTTGTACCAAGGTTCGATTAAACCTACAGCAACTTCAATTGCACTCACCCCAATAACACGTTGAGCTTCTGTATCTTCAAGAACAAACAAATAACCTTGTTCGCTCTTATGAACATTACCATTTAAAGTATTGCGAGTACGTGAAATTCGAGCCGAAAGCGTATCCATATTTTGTGGCAAGGAAGTCAGGCCAACACCTGACTTACCTGCTAATTTATAAATATCTTCAAGGTCTCGAAACTCGGCATGACGGACAATCATCATGGCTAGCTTTCCTTTTTTTTATTTAGCCAACTTTGCCAAAGCTCTTTTTAAACGAGCAATTCCTTCATCAATATCTTGTTCAGGAATAATCAGAGAAGGAGTAAAACGAACCACGTTTGGTCCTGCGATTAAAGCGAGTAGTCCTTCTTCGCCTGCCCAAGTTGTAATGTCTTTTGCTTTACCTGCATATTCAGCTTTTAATACACAGCCAATCAATAAACCTTGACCACGAATTTCATCAAAAACTTGATATTCAGCATTTAAAGTATTTAATGCATCAAGGAAATATTGATGACGGTGTTTTACACCTTCAAGTACTTCTGGCGTATTAATAAACTCGAATACAGCACCAGCAACCGCACTTGCTAACGGATTACCACCATAAGTTGTACCGTGTGTACCCACTGAAAAATGCGGCGCAAATTTATCAGTTGTTAACATTGCACCCACTGGAAAACCACCGCCCAATGCTTTTGCAGTAGTGAGTACATCTGGTGTAACACCATAGTTCATGTAGGCATAAAGTGAACCTGTACGGCCTACACCTGTTTGCACTTCATCAAAAATAAGTAAGGCACCAAACTCATCACACAGTGCACGTAAACCTTTTAAAAATTCGATGTCAGCAGGGATAACACCGCCTTCGCCTTGGATCGGTTCAACAATCACGGCACATGTTTGTTCGTTAATGACTGCTTTGGCAGCTTCTAAATCATTGTAAGCAACATGGCTAATGCCGTTTGGAAGTGGTGCGAAGTCTTGTGAATATTTAGGTTGACCACCTGCTGAAACGGTAAATAATGTACGGCCGTGGAAAGCATTATTAAATGCCACAATGCCACTTTTACCCGCAACACCGCTGTCGAGTCCAACTTTACGAGCAAGCTTTAATGCTGCTTCATTCGCTTCTGCACCTGAGTTACAGAAGAATACTTTGTCTGCAAATGTATTTTCGGTGAGTTGTTTAGCAAGGCGTAGAACAGGTTCATTGGTATAACCGTTACCTACATGCCAAAGTTTTGTAGCTTGTTCTGTTAATGCATTTACTGCCACTGGATGCGCATGACCTAATGCGTTTACTGCAATCCCGCCTGCAAAATCGATATATTCTTTATTTTCTTGATCCCAAATACGTGAACCTTCACCACGTACCGGAATGAAATTTGCCGGTGCAAAAACTGGAACCATCCAGTCATTAAAGTTGCTTCGAGTTACAGAAATTGGCTGTTCCATGCTTACCTCAGTATCTATTTAATTTATTTAATCTGTCTTACTGTCTTTCATTTAATTTATTTAGAAAAAGGGACTGAACAAATAACCCTATACATCCTTTATATTTGCTCAGCCCACTTTTCCTAAAAGGTAATTTCCTCAGATTAGCCTGGGAAAATACCGCGTTCTTTACGAGCTTTTAAGATACGCTCACATGCCAAGATGTAAGCTGCTGTACGTAAAGTACAAGCATTGCTGTTTGCTGTATTCCAAACGTCATGCATAGCTTGAACCATCAACTTGTCTAAACGCTCGTTGATTTCTTCTTCGGTCCAGAAGTAGCTCGCCATGTCTTGAACCCATTCGAAGTAACTTACAGTTACACCGCCGGCGTTACATACCACATCAGGAACCACAACAATGCCACGCTCAACTAAAATATCTTCAGCTTTAGGATAAGTCGGGCCGTTCGCGCCTTCTAAAATCAACTTAGCTTTAATTTTTTCAGCACGTTCAACTGTGATTTGACCTTCTAACGCAGCAGGAATAATGATGTCTACATCTGCAGTCCAGAAATCTTCATCAGCAATTGCTTGCGCGCCAGCGAAACCACCAACACCACCTTGGTTTGCATTTACGTGTTCACGTAATGCAACAAGATCAATACCGTCAGCATTGAAAATTGTGCCAGTGTGATCTTGAACGTGAGTGATTTTTGCTTTTGATTCAACAAACAAGAAAGCAGCTTCACTACCTACGTTACCAAAACCTTGAACAGCGATTTTCGCGCCTTCAATTGGTAAATTGATTTTTGCAGCTACTTCGCGACCTGTAACGAATACACCGCGACCAGTCGCTTTAACACGACCTAAAGAACCACCTAAGTGAACTGGCTTACCAGTTACAACACCAGTTACTGTATAACCTTGGCTAGTAGAATAAGTATCCATCATCCAACCCATGATATTGGCATTTGTACCAACGTCTGGAGCTGGGATATCTTTTTGAGGCCCGATAATATGACCGATTTCAGTCGTATAACGGCGAGTTAAACGCTCTAATTCACGATTTGAAAGTTTACGTGGGTCAACACGGATACCACCTTTTGCACCACCAAATGGTAAGTTCAAAACAGCAGTTTTAATTGTCATCCATGCAGATAACGCCATCACTTCATTTAAATCAACGTTTGGATGGTAACGTACACCACCTTTACCAGGACCACGAGACAAGTTGTGTTGTACACGGTAGCCTTCAAAGTGCTGAATAGAACCGTCATCCATCACGATTGGCACGTCAACAATAAGCGCACGCTTTGGACGTTTTAAAGTGTCGATAAACTCAGCTAAGTGGTCTAAGTACGGAGCAACACGGTCAATTTGTGCCAAGTAAGTTTGCCATGCATCGCTGTGTTCGTTTACGTATGAAAGATCTGACATCTTTTTTCCTATTTACCTATACAGACTCAGATGTGATAAATCCGCAGTCTTTATTATTCAGCAACCAAAACCTTGCAATAACAATGTCTTGATTTATTTATAAAATCTTCAGCTCTTCTAAAGCTTCAGACCTTTTAAATTCCATCTTGTGATATCAAAAGTACGATTTACTTTTATATATCGATATCTTTTACAATCTTTCTTTTGCCTCATCTGCTGTTTATAAAAACGTCTTTATAAAAGCAAAAGTTCCACCGCAATCAACTCAAACAAGTCGATCGTAAATAAGTACAAAAGAGGTGATATAACCGTTTGGGAGTTAAAAAGAACTAGGGTTCATAAAACGAAAAAACCATAAGTCCATAAAATTATTTTTGACTAATCGATAGATCCCTCCATTAGTCTTTTTAAATAAAAATTGTTCACTAATACTGCAAGCTTCACGTCACTACTCAAGCTGGTTAATCATGCTTTCATATAGACATAAAATCTTTAAGTAAATATAGCACAGCGCAAGGTAATTTAGAACATTTTAAAATAAACAAGCAGAGAAAAAATAATCAATTTTCTCTAAATTTTATAATAAAAAAGTAACTGAGCCTAAAAAAACCTTAAGC
>NZ_JBIUCP010000089.1:0-5697 GCF_044538765.1 Acinetobacter sp. ABJ-A23_2 | reverse complement strand
ATATAATGAAATCTTAAAAATGAATGAATTTCCTAATTTTCAAGGGGCTGCTATACTTGGTTTTTGTTTAAATATTTTTGGATTAGAGGTTAATAAAAAAACAACAAGCCATAGAGATGTTGAAGCATTGCATAAAGTATTATTGACATGGACTAAAAAAAATTTTGCTGCAATGTACAATTATAATCCAAAAATTGCAGAGCAATGTTTAATCGATGGATTAAGTTATGAACCAGATAATTTAAGAATTATTAAAACTTATCCTATTGAAGGTCTAAGACAGAAACGGATAAATTTTTATTTAGAAGTAGATCCACCACAACCTAACAAATTTGTTCTGTAGAAATTTCTTTAATAAGGAAATATAAAATCATAAACTGTTTTTAGGATTATTAACGTAGATTATTCAGAAGGTGTATCTTTATCTGTTTTTTTTAGAAAATCAAAAGTTAAAGCATCTTTCCGATAAAGCCAGTAAGCTGCAATCGTATATAAACCAAGTATTGTAGCAGTTGTTGTGGTAACTAAAGCAACATAAGCCTGATTGCTTAAATTAAATTTAAGATAGGAAAAAGTGTTTGTAAAAAATTGCAAGGGGAAGGTTCCAAAACCTTGTATAATTGTAATCAAAATAATAGTTAAAGTCCAACCGATAGCAATATATGATAATTTTTTGAATTCTCTCTTGCGAAGCTCAGCTTCCTTTTCAAGATTATCTAAAACTATTTCTATATAACGTTTTTGGTAGTCATCATAATCTCCTTTTTTGAAAGCATTTTCCTCTTCAACCCCAAGAGAGTCCCCTCTAGAAGTAGGAGGGACTTCTAATGGGGTTGGATCATTCAAAAAATCAAATAATGACTCAGGCATCATCACCAACCTTTTCTTTATATAATTTTTTATAATGATTTTGGATTAATGTATTATCGATTATAAAGTTATACCATGAACCCTCACCATGAGGATATGTTTGATCCCAAGGCGTACCTTTAGCATGAGTAATTTGAGATAAGTCAACACCATCAAAATTTTCATAGGCCTTTAAGACGTAATCAATAACTCTCAATTCATCTTTTTCAAAATTAGCTTCAGGAACATCTGGAATAGGTGCTGTTATAAGGTTATTACGGTATGACTTTATATTATGATAAAGCTCAGGAATAACAGGTCCAAATTTCCATGCTTCTACTTTATCTTCAAAAAGAGAACGATTAAATAGACCAAGCATCCAGCCATGAGCAATATAAGTCAATTTTATTAGCTGCATGGGAGTGTATTGCTTGTTTAATTCTTTACCTTTAGCAATTATCTTGTTGGCAACTTGAAGTGCAGTATGAGCCATGCTGTACCTCCTAAAAAATTAATGCAGAAAAACAGTCCACACAGAATCTAAATGGCATCAAGCTTTCTAATTGTTGTCCAAGAATTACAACAACTATCAAAGAAAGGCAAGCCATTATACATACCCTTACATTTAATATATATGGCTTTATATGAATATTTAAAGCCTAGGCGACAATTTAAGACGTCTACATGTTTTTTGTAATTAATTTATTAAAAACATATATTTAAGTTAGCTTCATTACTTGGTAGATCATTTAATGAGTAGTATATAGGAAGGTTGGTAGACGATATTTATCTAAATAACCACTTTATATAGTAAGTAACATATTATTAGTTAAAAAATGGTTACGTTTAACATAAATCGCAAATAATTAAAGGCACAATCAAATTCCATCCCCCTTTATAAACCCTCATTTAACAATCACTTATCCATTATTTATTCTTACTTTTTAATGATCTAATTTAAAACAAATGTCATTTTGTGTGCTTGACTGCAACAGGGTTGGGCACTATTCTTTGCCTGCTGGCCACATTGCCAGCCGGCTTTGACAGGCTGAATAATAACTCCCGCATCAGAGCTTTTCCTTCTGAGGAATAGTTTTGTGTGTGGTGGACCACTCGTTCCCTCCCGTAGCGGTAGGACGGGAGAGGGACACCTTCGGGTGTGCTAGTTTGAGTTATTACTAGTCTGTCAACCTTCTTCCGTTCTGCCACCATAATTCTATAAATGTCTGGCAGAACTCCCAATAAAAAGGAGTTGGCTTTGCACATTCTTAATTTCTTGGCAGCCTTTGCCAAAAGCTATAACGACACAACTTAAATTTTTAAAGCAGTTTGAATATCTAAAGATTTTCAGGCTTTAAATCAATTCGTCTAAAACTTAGTTCAACAATAAAACTTGAGATGTGCCACGCACAGTCTTTACGGCTTTGCTGTGCCTTTTTTTCTCCCAAAAAGGGCACAGGCTTTTATATCTCATTTATATACAACAAAAATTTATTTTATAACGGTAAAACTATGCCAAATTTAATACTCCCAACACGTGCTTTTGAAGTTGTAAAAAAAGGGATTAATTTGTTCCACCACGGTGGGTTTCATATGGTCGGCGTCGACAAAATTGTGAGAGAAACCGAAGTGAACAAAATGACGTTTTATAACTATTTTCACTCAAAAGAACGCTTCATTGAAATTTGTCTAATTGTGCAAAAAGAACGCCTCCAAGACCAAGTGGTTGCAATGGTCGAGTACGATGATGACACCAGTACACTTGATAAACTCAAGAAACTTTATGTATTACATACTGATTTAGAAGGGCCGTATTACTTATTATTTAGAGCCATTTTTGAAACTAAAAATACTTATTCAAAGGTTTATAAAACCGCGGTGAGATACAGAACATGGCTTACCAATGAAATTTATAGCCAGCTTAGACAGCTCAAAACAGATGTTTCCTTTACCGATGCCAGAATCTTTTTATATATGATTGAGAGCGCCATTATTCAGCTTTTAAGCTCGGATGGGGCAGATGAAAGTGAGACGGTGCTTGAGTATTTTTTGCGAAAGTTGGTTTAACGTTTATAAAAATATTTGGTGTCTCATCGACCACGTAATTTATTCAATATTCATGGATGGGAAATGAACTTAGACTGAGAAAATGTTAGCTCTATTTAAAATCTGATAGTCACACAAAAAATGATAACTATCAGATTTAAACGAGAGCAGTTTTATAAGCTATTCATTAAAAACTAATGACTATCTATAGAATGAACAACAACAGATGCTCTCTATTTTTGTCATAGCTGTACTAAACAATAGTAAGAACTTCGGTTACAGGCTTACGTATTTTTTGCGCCCAATTATCGGTTGTTGGATAACCCACCGCAACAATCATGACAGGCAATTCATTCGCTGTAAGTTCAAAATCTTGAGAAACTTGTTTTGCATCAAATCCACCCATTGCACAAGTTCCTAACCCCATTTCTTGTGCTGCGAGTATTAAAGTCATTGCAGCTAAAGATGCCGAGCGAATAGCCTCATCGCGTTGTAATATAGCGTTATCTTGATAAGCATTAGTCGCTTGTCTTACCCAGCTATCAATAACTTTATGTCCCATAATATTATTTTCTAGGGATGGCTGAAGTGCGTTATGCAGTTGATGATGCGCATCAAATGTGCCGCAGATTATAAAGTTTACAGAAGCATCCGTAATTTTATCTTGTCCGAACGCTGCTGCTTTCAATAATTGTTTTGACTCTTCAGAACGTACCGCTATAAAGCGCCAATTTTGTAAATTATAAGCCGAGGGAGCTTTAGTTGCTAATTCAACTAATAATTTGATGGTAGCTTCATCTAATGAGCGATTTGGCTGAAAGTTATTAATTGATGTGCGAGTTTCAATAGCGTGTTGTATAGAGATATTCATATAAGCCTCAGAAAAGAGAAAATAATTTTAAAGTTAATTATTAATTACGACGTGCTGTGGTCCATTGCACTACGAACACACTAACGAGCACGATGACTAATCCTAAAAGGGCAGTTCCTGAAATTGACTGTGATAACAAAGCCCAACCCAGTACCACCGCAGTAAGGGGACTAAGTAGCCCAAGAGATGCAACAGCTACACTTGGCAGACGGCTTATGCCTCTAAACCAAAGTACATAAGCCACTAAAGCACCCGCTAAGCTCAGATAAGCGTAAGAAATATATTGCACAGGTTTTAAAGTAGGGAGAGGTGCATCTACCATCCAAGCTATAGGTAGAAGAATTAAGCCCCCAATCACAAGCTGCCAACCCGTAAGAGCGAGTAATGGCATATCTAACTTCCAGCGGGAGGTTAGCCACACGCCACATGCCATACAAATAGCACCTAATAAGGCTGCTAAGATTCCAATCGGTTCAAATACGGTATTAGGCGATAACAGCAAGATTGCCATTCCAAACATACCTATTATGGCTGCCCATAATGTAGATCTGAGCGGTGACCGACCATCTACTACCCAAGCGATTACCATTACAAGTAAAGGCTGAATTGCACCAAGTACAGCTGCCAATCCACCGGGTAAACGATAGGCTGCTATAAACAAAAAGGCTTGGAAAAATCCTATATTGAGTGCCCCAAGTATGATGAGGCGCCACCAATCATTTTTTGCAGGCATGCGGCGCGTCAACAAAAGTAAGAGTAAGCCTGCTGGTAATACTCGTATAAGTGCTGAGGTAAATGGACGGTCGGATGGTAAAAGCTCCGATGTCACAATATATGTGGAACCCCAAATGAGAGGAGCTAATGCGGTGAGTAAAATGTCTAACCCACGCGATGTTGGTAATGTATTTGACATATTGTTGTAATTTATCTTCAATTCAAGATATTATTATGTTGTCACACTAATTAACTTGAAGTCAAGATAAATGAAAAATCAGAACGATAGTCTTGGAAAAGATGAAGTTGATAAAATTTTAGAACAATGGGCGAAAGAACGACCGGATCTTGATGCCAGTCCTATGGGGCCTATTGGTCGCATTAAACGCTGTGCGACTTTGTTAGAACGGCTTTTAGAATCTACGTTCTCAACCTTTGACTTAAGTCTTTGGGAATTTGATATGTTAGCTACCCTTCGACGTTCGGGATCTCCATATAGACTAAGTCCAACTGAATTGTTTTCAGCATTAATGATTACTTCTGGGACAATGACGCATCGTTTAAAGAAACTAGAGCAGAGGAACCTTATTGAGCGTATCGATAACGAAGAAGATGCTCGTAGTATGCTTGTACAACTTACCAGTCATGGATTGGAACTCATCAATAAGGCAGTGGAAGCACATGTAGAGAATGAACGTCTTATACTTTCAGTACTGTCGAATACTGAAATAGACAATATCAATACTTCTCTATCAGTACTGCTTCAATCTTTAGAGAAGCCTTCAAAAAAGGTTAAGTAAGCATATTAAGTATGCAAATTCGTGCTAGGTCCTAATTAAAAATTGATATTTTATAATTAGGATTTGGTGATATATACGAATTACACTATAACCAAGCTAAGGTCTAGCCTTTAATGCCTTAATGATAATTTGCAAAGTACTGCTTTAAAGAATTTAAAAAAAGTTCAACCTTCTTTGGAACTCTTGATCCATAAGGTGTGGTTGCATAAAAATAAAGGTTAGAGTTTAAAAGGGTTTTTGAATAGTTAATAATAATTCCCTCATCTTCATATTTTTTTGCTAAAAAATCAGGTGCAAATAAAATACTCCGATTTCTCTTACAAAGTTCTAAAAGAATTTCTATATTATTACATGTCAATTTTGGTATTGAGTTAATAATATTATTTTTTAAGTCATCTTTAGAATATAGTAAAATGC
>NZ_JBIUCP010000088.1:0-5721 GCF_044538765.1 Acinetobacter sp. ABJ-A23_2 | reverse complement strand
CGTTACTGATTGTGTTGCCTGCAGCATCAATACCAGTCTTGGTCACACTTGGTCCACCAGTGATGGTTAAACCATTCGTATCCAGCTTACTGTCCCCTGCCGTTACACTGTCAATATTCAGATCACGGTTTAAGCCATACTGAATCGTATTGCCGGTCTTGGTCACTTTCAGGTTCGTTTCACCTGCAACCGTACCAATATCAACCGTATCACCAGCTTTTACTGCAGCTGCATTGGTACCATTGCTTTGTAAAGTCCAGCCTTTGTCTAATGCCGTGATCGCATCACCAACGTTATTCACGTTGTTGCCATTCACAGTATAGGTCGGTGAACTTACTGCACCTGTAGTGCTGTCATAACTTGCACCACCACCCAGATTATTAGCTGTACTGTTGCCCAAGGCATCGGTCTTGTTGTTGCTTGACGTACTTAACGCATCAAGCTGGCCTTTGTTTACTGCATCGGTTGCTGCTGTGCCCGCACCGACATTGGTAACTTTCTCACCATTTGCATCCAGTCCGTTCGCTGTCAGCTTCCCTGCAAACACAGGCGCATCGGCAAGTTGAATATCAACGGTATTACCACTAATGACTGTCTTCACATTCGAGTTCGAGCCAGATGCTGTCAGGCCACCTGTGATATTCAGGGTTTCACCCAATTTACGGTCGACACTGCCGCTGTTACCTGCAAAGGTAATCGGTTTAACCAATTCATTGTTCAGGTTAGTTAAGGCATCACCGACATTGTTGGCATTAACTGTTGTACCGTCAGTTTTAGTGGTGACATAAGTTGGTGAACTTACTGCACCTGTAGTGCTGTCATAGCTTGCGCCACCGCCCAGATTATTGGCTGTGCTGTTGCCCAAGGCATCAGTCTTGTTATTGCTTGAGGTACTTAATGCATCAAGCTGGCCTTTGTTTACTGCATCAGTAGCATTGGTGCCTGCTGCTACGTTACTGATGGTGTTGCCTGCAGCATCAATACCAGTCTTGGTCACACTTGGTCCACCAGTGATGGTTAAACCATTCGTATCCAGCTTACTGTCCCCTGCCGTTACACTGTCAATATTCAGATCACGGTTTAAGCCATACTGAATCGTATTGCCGGTCTTGGTCACTTTCAGGTTCGTTTCACCTGCAACCGTACCAATGTCTACCGTATCACCAGCTTTTACTGCACCCGCATTGGTACCATTGCTTTGTAAAGTCCAGCCTTTGTCTAATGCCGTGATCGCATCACCAACGTTATTCACGTTGTTGCCATTCACAGTATAGGTCGGTGAACTTACTGCACCTGTAGTGCTGTCATAACTTGCACCACCACCCAGATTATTAGCTGTACTGTTGCCCAAGGCATCGGTCTTGTTGTTGCTTGACGTACTTAACGCATCAAGCTGGCCTTTGTTTACTGCATCAGTAGCATTGGTGCCCGCACCGACATTCGTAACTTTCTCACCATTGGCATCCAGTCCGTTCGCTGTCAGCTTCCCTGCAAACACAGGTGCATCTGCAAGTTGAATATCAACGGTATTGCCACTGATGACTGTCTTCACATTCGAGTTCGAGCCAGACGCTGTCAGGCCACCTGTGATATTCAGGGTTTCACCCAATTTACGGTCAACACTGCCGCTGTTACCCGCAAAGGTAATCGGTTTAACCACTTCATTGCTCAAGTTAGTTAAGGCATCACCGACATTATTGGCATTAACTGTTGTACCGTCAGTTTTAGTGGTGACATAAGTTGGTGAGCTTACTGCACCTGTAGTGCTATCATAGCTTGCACCACCGCCCAGATTATTGGCTGTGCTGTTGCCCAACGCATCAGTCTTGTTGTTGCTTGAGGTACTTAATGCATCAAGCTGGCCTTTGTTTACTGCATCGGTTGCTGCTGTACCCTCACCGACATTGGTAACTTTCTCACCATTTGCATCCAGTCCGTTCGCTGTCAGCTTCCCTGCAAACACAGGCGCATCGGCAAGTTGAATATCAACGGTATTACCACTAATGACTGTCTTCACATTCGAGTTCGAGCCAGATGCTGTCAGCCCACCTGTGATATTTAAGGTTTCACCTAATTTACGGTCAACACTGCCACTGTTACCTGCAAAGGTAATCGGTTTAATCACTTCATTGTTCAGGTTGGTTAAGGCATCACCGACATTGTCGGCATTAACTGTTGTACCATCAGTTTTAGTGGTGACATAGGTCGGTGAGCTTACTGCACCTGTAGTGCTGTCATAGCTTGCGCCACCACCCAGATTGTTGGCTGTGCTGTTGCCCAAGGCATCAGTCTTGTTGTTGCTTGACGTACTTAACGCATCAAACTGACTAACATTGACAGCATCAGTCGCATTGGTACCTGCCGCAACATTGGTAATCTTCTGATTACCCGCATTAATACCTGCAGTCGTTACACTTGGACCACCTGTAATGGTTAGGCCACTGTTATCAACCTTGGTGTTACCGACCGTTAAGCTACCTGCATTGGTTAATGCAATGTTGTCATTGACATTGTATTTATAGGTATTGGTTGCAGGATCATACACTGCTGTGGTGTTGGTTCCATCTGCAAAGTTAACCGTTTCACCCAACTTCACATTGTCAGGTGTACCACCATTGACACTAAAGTTCAGGCCTTTATCTGCTGTCGCTTGGGCAGCAGCAGCATTGGTCACTGCTGTGTTTGCAGTATTTTGCGCAGTCGTTACATTCTGGTTGGTGGTATTTAACTGACTACCATTCACTGCATCTGTTGATGTAGCAGAAATAGTTCCAGCCGTAACATTGGTAATCTTCTGGTTACCCGCATTAATACCCGCAGTTGTTACACTTGGGCCACCAGTAATGGTTAATCCACTGTTATCAACCTTGGTGTTACCAACCGTTAAACTGCCCGCATTGGTTAATGCAATGTTGTCATTTACATTATATTTATAGGTATTGGTTGCTGGGTCATACGCAGCAGTGGTGTTGGTGCCATCTGCAAAGTTAACCGTTTCACCTAACTTCACGTTGTCTGCCGTACCACCATTGACACTAAAGTTCAGGCCTTTGTCTGCTGTCGCTTGTGCTGCTGCAGCATTAGTGACTGCCGTGTTTGCCGTATTTTGAGCTGCCGCCGCATTCGTCACCGCTGTGTTTGCGGTGTTCTGAGCAGTGGCCACGTTCTGATTCGTGGTATTTAACTGACTACCATTTACTGCATCTGTTGATGTAGATGAAATAGTACCTGCCGCAACGTTAGTAATCTTCTGGTTGCCTGCATTAATACCTGCAGTCGTTACACTTGGACCACCTGTAATGGTTAAACCACTGTTATCAACCTTGCTATTCCCAACTGTTAAGCTACCCGCATTGGTTAATGCAATGTTGTCATTCACATTGTATTTATAGGTATTGGTTGCAGGGTCATATACTGCAGTGGTGTTGGTGCCATTGGCAAAGTTAACCGTTTCACCCAGCTTCACATTGTCAGCCGTACCACCATTGACACTAAAGTTCAGGCCTTTGTCTGCTGTCGCTTGTGCAGCTGCTGCATTAGTCACTGCCGTGTTTGCCGTATTTTGAGCTGCCGCCGCATTCGTCACCGCTGTGTTTGCGGTGTTCTGAGCAGTGGTTACATTCTGGTTTGTGGTATTTAACTGACTACCATTTACTGCATCTGTTGATGTAGATGAAATAGTACCTGCCGCAACGTTAGTAATCTTCTGGTTGCCCGCATTAATACCTGCAGTGGTTACACTTGGACCACCGGTAATGGTTAAGCCATTGTTATCAACCTTGCTATTCCCAACTGTTAAGCTACCCGCATTGGTTAATGCAATGTTGTCATTGACACTGTATTTATAAGTATTGGTTGCTGGGTCATAAACTGCTGTGGTGTTGGTGCCATTGGCAAAGTTAACCGTTTCACCCAGCTTCACATTGTCAGCCGTACCACCATTCACACTAAAGTTCAGGCCTTTGTCTGCTGTTGCTTGTGCTGCTGCCGCATTGGTGACTGCCGTGTTTGCCGTATTTTGAGCTGCTGCCGCATTAGTCACCGCTGTATTTGCGGTGTTCTGAGCAGTGGTTACATTCTGGTTTGTGGTATTTAACTGACTACCATTTACTGCATCTGTTGATGTAGATGAAATAGTACCTGCTGCTAAATTGGTAATTTTCTGATTATTAAGGTTTGCACCGCCATTTAAGTTACTTGCACCAGTAACATTTAATGAACCTCCAGTAGTTAAGTTTCCAGCCGTAACTGTCCCAGAGAAAACAGGTGCATCAGCCATTTGAATATTAACTGTGTTACCAGTCACAGCCGTTTTTAAGTTATTTCCAGAATAGGTTCCAGCAGTTGAACCTCCTCCAGTGATATTAAGTGTTGTACCTAAATTATTTGCTGAACTCCCTGTATTACCAGCAAAAGTAATAGGTTTAACAACTTCATTATTTAAATTAGTTAGCGCACCAGACACGGTATTAACAGGAGTATAAGTCGTTCCATCTGTTTTTGTTATTGTATAACTTGGTGGTGTATATACATCTGTTGCAGGATTATATGCTGCGCCACCACCTAATGCTGTCGTATTACCCACAGCACGATTGTTTACATCCTTTAACTGAGCAACCGTAACCGCATCTGAATCGGCAGCACCATCGGCTACGTTTTGAATACGTCGAGTATTTGTTGCTGAACCCACTGAAACAACACCATTTGTGGTAGATGCTGCAACATTCGTTATATATGAGTTGCCACTTTGTACTGTAGTTGTTGATCCTGCACCCAAAGCAACTGAATTTGTTACATTCGCAGTTGATCTTGGCCCGAGCGCTACACTATTTGCTGCTGAGGTTAAGCTGTTAGTACCTATAGCAACACCATCAACTGCATTTGTGTCTACAGTCGCTGTATTACCAATAGCAGTAGCATTATTTGCACCACTGTTAACTTGAGCATTTTTCCCTATTGCCATTGCTGCTGTTGAACCAACAACTTGGCTCATCGCACCAATTGCGACACTGTAGCTAGAAGCACTATCAACTGCTGTAAAAGATGACCCTGTTGCCAAACCTTCTGCGACAAGATCTGCATCACTGTTATTTTGAAGTGCAATTGATTGCGCACCAGCAGCACTAGCTTGTCCACCAACTACTGTTGAATTTACACCAGTCGCATTTACATAATTTCCTAATGCGGTTGAATCTGCTGCGCTGGCATTTGCTCTTGATCCAACGGCTAATCCATTAGAATCATTTGCAGTCGCTGGAGTACCCGTATTTGCCCCTATGGCAATACCATTACTAATGGTTGGGCTTGTATCAATAATTGAACCATACGAGTTTGTGTAGTCAGCCCACACATGTGAAACGGCTAAACAGGAGATGATAGATAATACAAGTGTCTTAGGTTTAAATTTCTTTTCTCTGGAAACAATCTCATTTTGCGAACCAGTTATTTCGGAAGAGGATGAAACAGAACCAGTTCTCGTTTTGCTTTTAGCTAATTCTGATACAACAGTCCATGTACCAATAGAAGCGTTCCATACCACTTTGTATATCTTATTCATATTCCCACCCGTAAACTTAACGCTTACATTTGTAAAGTTTTGCAATCAAAACAATTAAATTGCTTATTTTTTGTGAAAATATCTTTTTTATTTTGAGAAGTAAATCACATTTTTAAATATCAAAATCAAACAAAGTCACAATAATTAATAAATATTGTTAACTT
>NZ_JBIUCP010000087.1:0-5817 GCF_044538765.1 Acinetobacter sp. ABJ-A23_2 | reverse complement strand
TTTATTTACAGAAGACACCATTCAAAATTTAAACTGTTTAATTAGCTTAATTCGTAAAGCAATTAAAGGTACTGAGTTCAAACTGAAGTACAATTTTATAAATTTTGAAGAATGCTTAAATCAATTTAATAAAGAAAAGTCAGTTCATATTGATTTAAGTCTGATGCCAAAGTTTCAAAATGAAGGTGAGTTTATTTTATGGCTTGCTGGTTTCATTGAGCGAATGACAATTGGAGGTAAAGAAAAGTTGCCTCCAATTTCAAACTATATTCCGAAAGGCTTTAGAATTGATAAAGCCGAGATTCCTGTTGCTGCTGAACCAGCTAAAGAAGAAAATGCAGAGATGATCATTAATTACTTTAAATCTGAGGACTATATTAAGAACAATAAAATATCCTCATAAAATATAGAAGTATTCATCCACCATACTTCTATATCTCGCTGATAAAATTCAGCTACCGCCTTCTGGGGCGGTTTTTTTGCTTTAGAAATCTTGATTATATAGATGAAAAATGTCAGAAAATATGGAAATGTTCTATAAAGAAACAATAATGATTTAAAAAATAGTAAGTTAAAGATTATATTGTTATTTTTATTAAAATATTTTTCACATAAAAATACGCTTAAATTACGTATAGAAACATTTACTCGTACATAATTTTCAAAAAAATAGGAAGATGACGAGATGAATGAGAATGCTGAACTCATTAAATATTTAGATATTGCTGAAAATGTTTACGCAAATATTTATGAAAAGTACCAGATTACGGATAACCCTGTGACAAATCTCAATAGGGTTATGGCGGAAATTAGAAAAGAAGCTGAGCAAATCAATTTAAAGTTAAAATATAGCAAAATTGATTTCGAAGAATGTTTAAGTAAGCCTCTTTCTGAAAGAGAGATAAAAGTTGACTTAAGTCTGCTTCCACGCTTTGAATATCGAGATGAATTTATTTTATGGCTAGCTAATTTTATTGGAAATATTAGCGTGCAGAAGAAATTTATAAAACAAAACTATCAGTTTAATTAGCACTATAAATTTTTAGTTCCCTAAAGCCTTAAATAAGTTTCTATAGATTAGCGATATAAAAAGAACAAAAAAGTGCACCTTTTAGAGGTAACTTTCATGAAGAATATTACGGAAAAATCGCTTTTTGATGTCTTTACACAGCATCAAGCCTATCTTTATCGGGCATCCTCAAGATCGGTAAATGAGCTTTTTAGATTTTTTAACGATGAAACACTCGTTATGCTTGATCGTTTGGCTGATTTAATAAAAGAGCTTAACCAGACTGAAAGGGCAGCTCTTGCGGGTGGCGAATACACAACTCGTCACCTTAAAAATATCCATCTTGTTATTTCTGATTGGTTTAATTCAGTGAGCGATGTTCTACCAGAAATGTTTGCTCATTCGGCAACTAGTTTGGCTGCTTATGAGTCAAATTATATGGCTAAGCTATTTGGTAAAGTCATTAAAGATTTAGAAGGAGAGCACCTCTATAAATTGATAAAACGCGTTCCATTGGCTGGTGGTGCCTTAGTTGATGAGTCTTTGGCTCAAATTAGTGAGAATGCCCGTCAAAGAATTGAATATGTTATTCGAGATGGAATGAATACAGGCATGACACCTCAGCAAATTATTAGACGTATTACTGGTACGAAACGTCTTAAATATGAGGATGGATTGCTCAACAGTACCAAAATTGATATTGAACGAATTGTCAGAACCCTACGGAGCCATATTTCAAATCAGGTTTATTTATATAACTTTAAAAACTTTAATTTTGAATATGTCAGATTTGTGAGTGTACTAGACGGAAGGACATCTAAAATTTGTGCCGCAGTTGATGGTTCTATTTGGAAATTGAATGACCCAGCGAAAAGGGTTCCACCTTTGCATCCCAATTGCCGGAGTATTCTGGTACCAGTAAGTAAGGACGGCAGGCTTATTGGGAATCGATCTTTTATTATGGATGAA
Organism: Acinetobacter sp. ABJ-A23_2; assembly: GCF_044538765.1. NCBI lineage: Bacteria > Pseudomonadati > Pseudomonadota > Gammaproteobacteria > Moraxellales > Moraxellaceae > Acinetobacter > Acinetobacter sp. ABJ-A23_2. The sequence goes on along the minus strand of NZ_JBIUCP010000087.1, from coordinate 3,839 downwards.
AGGAGAGTGCGAGACATTCCTAAAGATGAGCGGGTTCAATTAATGGGCCAAATAGATGCAAATATTTCCTTCAAAGAGTTTTTCAAATTGACCGATAATTTTTTTCAAAAAGAATGGTTAGGTCCTAAACGCTATAAATTATATAAAGAAGGACAATTTGATTTTGATAAATTCTTTGATCCAAAGGGGCGGCTTTACACTCTGGATGAGTTGAGGGAACTCGATGAGCGAACGTTTAAAGTACTTGGACTGTAGCTTGGTAGAGACCAAAATTAACCTTTTGCAACTTAATTTTTAAAGGAGAGCTTGTTACCCTTGCGCGTGAAATTAAGGTGAGACTATGAAATTTATATTCCTCTTTATGAGCGCTGTTACTCTTCCATGCTATGCAGCATCTGAAACTATGCAAATGCATTATTGTCATCTTGTGGAAAACGCGGCAAAAGGAGTTATGGATGCAAGACAACATGATGTGCCAGTGACGGAACTACAAGAGATTGCTAGCCATCTTGAAGAAGCAGAGGCAAAGCTGCTTTACCAACAGCTCATTGATACAGCATATTCTTCAAAGTTGTTTGAAGACCCTTTAACCAAGACAAAAGCTGTTGAAGACTTTCAAACTACATGGCATGAAAAATGTTTAACAAAAAGTTCTATAGGCTGAGCTACATGTAAATCGAACCTACTCATGGAGTAGGTTTTTTTGTTTAGTTAATACAATAAAAAGAAAAGTACTGCAGGTGAAAACATAGATGGGGCTAGATGTTATAAAAATAAATTCCAAGCTTAGCATTGCAAAACGGATTTAACGTTTATGACATCATGATGAAAAGATTCTACATAAAAAATATCTATAACAAATTAAAGACTAACCCTGTCATTTAACAATTAAAGGTATGCATTATAGAGAAGCTTTGTAGCTTATTTTTACTCTTAATTTAAGCTTAAGGCTTGGGCTTTTAGATATCGGCTAATCGTTAAGTATGTTTGGAGAACATACAATGATGAATCATGAAAGTTTATCTAAAAGTCTAAGTAAAGCTCCAGAAGTCACATTACTATTCTGGATCATTAAAATTGCAGCTACAACCTTAGGGGAGACTGCTGGTGATGCGCTATCTATGTCCCTCAATTTGGGATATGTAATTAGTACAGCAATTTTCGCAATGATATTTGCAGTTTTTGTTGGTCTGCAAATTAAAGCCAAGCAATATAATTCATTTTTCTATTGGGCGACCATTATTGCCACGACTACTTTGGGAACCACAATTGCCGATTTTGTGGATCGGACTTTAGGCGTGGGCTATGCAGGGGGAAGTTTAATATTACTTATTTTATTAGGCCTGTCTCTGTTTGTCTGGTATTTAAGCTGCGGCACGATTTCGGTAAAAAGTATTCAATCTGCTAAAAGTGAAGTTTTCTATTGGTTAACTATTATGTTCTCTCAAACATTAGGGACAGCATTAGGTGACTGGATTGCGGATACTCAAGGGTTAGGGTATACGAGCGCTGCTTTAATTTTTGGTACTTTGTTATTGGTGTTAGCAATCTGCTATTTCTATACCAAAATCTCAAGAACATTATTATTCTGGTTGGCCTTTGTTCTTACTCGACCACTCGGGGCGGTTTTAGGTGATTTCCTCGATAAACCTATTGCACATGGTGGATTAGAGCTAAGTAGATTTAGCGCATCTTTCGTTTTGTTGGCTTTTATTGTGGTTTGTTTAATGGTCTTTAAACCTAAAGCAGCAGAGACAGCGCATTAACTTAACTTTTAAAAAAAGCCACATTATTCTGTTGGGTGATGTGGTTTTTTAATGTGAGTGCAAAAGGTTAAATGAAATCTTGTTAACACTTTATTTTGGACGTAAAAAAGCCCTTGCTCGAAAGCTAAGGGCTTAGTCATTCATTGATCTAGCAATGAACTATATAAGGCTCATCTCATACTAAGCTCAGTATATATGAAATTGAGTCAATAAAGAAGGTGAGGTATAGCAGATTATCTTGAAGAGCAACAAGCCAAACAACTTTATCAATAGCTTATCAAATCTGTATATTCTTCAAAGTTATTTGAAGACCCTCTCATTAAGTCAAAAGCTGGCGAGAATTTTCAAACCGCTTGGCATGAACAATGTTTAGCAAAAGAATTAGCTAAAAATATGTGAGTGTTAGGGGAGGTGGCTAGCTTAGGTTGGAAGATAGAACTTTATTTCTTACTTACCTCTTAGTTATAAAAAGCCCTCGGAATTTCAGAGGGCTTTTTGTTGTGTATAAGTTAAGATCAAATTAGTTAACTATGTAAGACTCTTCTGCAGTTAAAAGTGTTGATTTGAGGTTAATTTCTTCAAAGTTTCCTTTAATGCTGTCAATAAAGTTATTTTGCACTCCCGCAATAATTAACTGTACATCGTCAGGTGTATTACTAATTAAAATATTAAGCATATGATGATAATTATCAGAATCAATATCTTGTTGTCGTGGAGAGTCAATAATAAATGAAGGAGTAGATAACTCAGCATGAGAGTAGATGGAATTAAGGATAGTAAGCCTTTTCGCTAACACTGGCTAAGCGTGGTAAAGAAGGAGAGAAGGTATTAGTTCGGGTTCTTAATATCATGCAAGACCAACGTTACATCGAAATTTGTGAGTGAAATCCCACGCAGGAACAATTCTTTTATGGCTGGATTGCTAACCGGATCGGCTAACATGAAAGTCTTCAATTGCAAGCGAACTAGATTGGCTTCATTGATTACAGTTCTGTGTATCCTGTTTTCAGGTTGCACAGCTCATACGATATCTACAAAAGTGCATGTCATTGTTTGTGTGCAGTGTGTGAATTAAAGTCTTTAGGAGAACGCTTTTTTATAAATGGGCGAATAAGTTAAATTGGTTTAAATTTTCTTTAAATATATTTAATTTTAGCTTTAGTATCTATAAGTTAATATAACGAGCTTTATTGTTATTTTCGTAAAAATAAAAAATAAAAATTGTTTTTAAGTTAATGTTTTTTAAAATTATATATATTTTATATTTACATTAATAAGATTGGATACAGATGCATGATTCATTATTAAATTTATATCATCTACTTTAAATAAGCTATTTACCCTCTGCGAAGAATATTCAACGAGCGGTATAAATATGTTTGATTGAAATAATGAATAAATAACCCCAACCTTGAATTTATAAGTAGGGATATAGATTGGAAATGTGAAAGAGCTACCCATAGGTAGAAATACTCATGAATTAAGTTAAAGGATATTGGTATGAAAGCTATTTTAACGAAGAAAATTATTAGCTGTATCGCAATTAGTAGTGTTTTAAGCTTCAGTGCATTTGAGATTATGGCAGCGAATCAACAAACTATAAATGATGGGAAGAATCACTCTAAAATATTAAATGAAAACCATGAAAATTTGAATGATAATCAAATTTTCCAGATATTAAGTACAGCTAATAATGGTGAAATTAAGCAGGCAAAAACTGCATTACCAAAACTAAAAATAGATGAAGCTAAGAAATATGCTGAAATGATGATTAAAGAACATTCAGCCAATGAAAAAAATGCACAAGCGTTGGCAAGTCGGTTACAGTTGATTTCACAAACCAGTAATCTTAGTAAATCATTGCAAAATGATAGTGATAAAATTGTTAGTAAGCTTAATCAAATAACATCAGATACTGATAAAAATTATATGATGAGTCAAGTTAAAGTTCACCGTAAAGTTTTGACGATAATTGATAAGCAGTTAATACCAAACACGAAAAGTTCTGAATTAAAAAATATGCTCGTACAAACACGTGATGCTGTTGCGAAACACCTAAAAGCAGCTGAAGAT
>NZ_JBIUCP010000086.1:0-6800 GCF_044538765.1 Acinetobacter sp. ABJ-A23_2 | reverse complement strand
TTATAAAATTATTAATAAAAATTGAATAATTATTAATTCCGTTAAATTCTAATAACCAAACTTTAAATAATTTAAAAGATGTATGCGTGCAATACAAATCTACAAATGAAATTGAGAGCAATACTACAACTGAAATGATTAGGCTAAATAAAGATTTTTTTAACATGGGATATTGTCAGTCTGATAGTTGAAACCAAGGTTTCTTTGGTGCAGTCCCAGTATATGCTGGACTAACTTTAATTGGCCCCTGACCTTTTTCACATTCTTGAACACCCCACTCACTCGGACGAAAACGTGCATTAGCTCCATCAGGCTCAGGTTTACCAAATTCTTTTTGAATATCATAATCAATAAGTGGAATTTCAAGCAGCACAATGTCTCCACGAGAACAAGCGATGGTAGGACGTTTCGTATCGTAAACCCATTTACCATAGCCATTTTCTTCCTTAGGATCAAAGCGCATGACTGGACCTACATGCTGATCCCACGCCAACTCCATTCGAGGAGGCTCCATCGCAGTTACCCACATTCCTGCGACTTGTACAGGATGAGGGAAACGTACCGCCTCTAATCCACGTAAGCTAAAGGGTACTTGTGGCTCGCCGTTGTCAAAAGCATCGTAACGACTAATTAAACTCCCTTTAGGAATCAACAGTTCGCCATATTGTGCATCTTGAGATAAAACGAAATGGCTACGACTTTCCTTGTAATGCTGCTTAAGAGCAATCTCATACTTTACCGATTCAGTCATATAAAATAAATAACCTGCCCACAAGTCACATATTAAGGCCACTAGCGTAATGAATAATGTTTTTTGAGAGAAAAACCTCACAGGCTTTTGAGACTTCTTTCGCCAAAACAATAGTGCTTTCACCAATAGGCCTAGTGTTAGTACAACACCAATCAATGGCGCAATAAATAACAGAAAAATTGCAAAAACCGAGAATGTCTGTACAGGTATCATAATTGTTAAATCTTTAATTTCATTTTTTCAAAGGTGGGGCACCAAGAAAATTATATATACGTGTATTAAAAACAAGCCTTATGATTCACAGATACTATTTTATAGCCTTAGCATTTTCACATACTAAATTAAGCATAGCTAAATCATTCTCACCCGTGGCTTTCATTACTTCACTCTTTTTATCGCTCTTGTACTTAAGTTCACCATTATTTTTATCACCAATCATAAAGTCTAAAATCTGTATCGTCTTATGTGAACAGTCAAAAGCCATATGAAATTGTGCGATATTATCTTTATCAAAATCACCTGTATAAAACTTTGTTTCGGGTACACCAACTAGTTTTCTGGTAGCAGTAATTTTAAATTTACTTTTACTTGGTAAATAAAATTCGATTGAATCTAGTTCAAAAGCATAAGCGATATCTTCTTGTTGATAATAAACCTCTTCTGCTTGAATACTATTTGAAAAAGCTGCACAGGTAGCGAAAATTAGGCTAAAAATTGTTTTTTTCATTTACTAAAACTCATACATAATTTTTTGTTGCCTGATTTTATATAAATGAAAGGTCTATGAATATAAAAAACATTTGTTATTAAGTGATATATACAGTTAATATATCCTTTGAATAAAAGTATCCCCCTTCTAAAAGAGGTTTATATGTTGGAGATAGTAATCATCTGATAATCACTCTCAATTTTTATTATTGAGTTGATTATCAATGTCGCAATTTTTCTGTGGTCATATTTCTGATCACCTCTATTTGCACGTTTGATTATTATCAAGGCTCCAACATGAATCTTTCAAAGTTCGAACAACGAACTCTCCATGTCCTTGCCAAAGGCGGACATATTAAATACCAACGTGACGCATCAGGCACAGTCTATTTCGTTGAATGCTATACACGAGAAGGTTTTGTGCTATCTGATTGTTCATTAGATGTGTTTAAAAAGCTAAAAGCAAAACGCTTAATCAAGTCTAAAAATAGCCAACCTTATCAAATTACATTGTTAGGACTCCAAACCGTCCGCCCTCAACTAGACAATCGTTGATATAAGTTGCTATTTATTAAGAGAAAGAAAAATATGAATATTATAATTCGAGATGAACAACCCGAAGATATTAAAAATATCGAAGCGTTGACGAAAGCGGCGTTCTTAAATGAAGAGCATTCTAGCCATACCGAACAATTTATTGTGAACAGCCTTCGGAAACATAAGCAACTCACGATCTCTTTAGTTGCTATAGAAGATGGCTTAATTGTAGGTCATGTGGCTATTTCACCAGTTACAATCACGTCAGGTGAAACTGGTTGGTATGGCCTAGGCCCTATTTCTGTATGTCCAAAGAAACAAGGAATTGGCATTGGTTCTCTTTTAATGAATGCAGCTTTGCAAAAGTTAAAAGAATTAGGCGGAAAAGGTTGCGTTCTATTAGGTGATCCAAATTATTACAGTCGATTTGGTTTTAAATCATACCCTGATTTAAATTTACCTAATGTACCGAATGAATATTTTCAAGCTATAAGCTTCAGCAACCATATTCCTTCAGGAGAAGTTACTTATCATGAAGCATTTATGGCAACTGAATAAATAAGTTCGCTTACAACACATAATAAAAAAGCCTCTGTTTCTACAGAGGCTTTTTTCAATTCAACAATTAATTATTTATGAACCCAAGGCACAGCCGGTGAACCAATCCAAGCAGATTTAGCCGGAATATTTTCACCTTTCATGACCAATGTTAATGGACCTAACACGGCATGGTTGCTCACGTTGGCGTTATACAAAATAATACTACGTGTATTTACCACAACATCATTACCAATATTCACTTGTCCGATTTTCATAATACGGTCTTCAAACAAGTGAGTTTGTGGGCCAGAGAAGCTATTAAACTCAGCACGGTCACCAATGCTTACACAGTCAAACTCTGTAATATCGGCTGTATCCATATAGACGTCTTTACCAATACGAACACCTAAAATACGCAAGAAGAATGGCAACATTGGCGTTCCTCTTAAGTAGTTTAAGAAGTTCGGAATCGCAACTGACTCATATAAGCTTGTGATCCCTTCACTTAACCATACAAACATAGTCCACATTGGAGCTGAACGTGGTTGGTAACGACCAATCAAAATCCACTTCAATAACGCAACAATAACGAAGCAGCCTACGCCATAGAGCAAACCAGCAAGCGTTAAAGCCAACAGACCAGTTGGAATGTTGTATTTGTTAATAACATCAATAATCTCAAGCACGATCATATAACCCACACCAATCGCAAGAGCAGCAGGTAATACAACACGAAGGCCTTCGATAAAACCACGCATTAAACGGCGTTTGATACTTGGTAAGAATGTTAAATGATCTGGGTATTTCTCAGCAGCTTCACGTGCAGGTAATAACAATGGTGGCGAACCAAACCAAGTTTGACCATCGTACATTTCAACGTTATCAGGTGTTTTAGATTGCACACCAATCAAGACATTGTCTGGCAACACAGTACCATCAGCAATATAAGCACTGTTTCCGACAAAACTACGGTTACCAATAGTCGTCGATTTTAATGTCATCCAGCCGCCTTTGATTTCTTCATCACCTAGCATTACAGCATCGGCAATAAAGCTTTCTTCACCCAAAGTCAGCATTTCTGGAATAACACCGTTTGCGGTAGAAATTTCAGTATTTTTACCTACTTTTGCACCGAGCATACGGAACCATGTTGGCGCATAAATCGTAGCAAACAAGCCATGTAAAGTTTGTAAGCTTGTTTCTAAAATTTGAGATGCAAACCATTTACGGTAATATGTACCGCCATGAACCGCATACGTTCCTGTTTCAAGACGAGGCAATGCAACTTTACGAATGACTGAAGAAATCACAGCAGTAATCATCATCATCATTGCACTAGCTGGAATCGCTAAAATGAAGTAGTACAGTGCGATTTGTAAATGTTCATTCGGGTTAATATTAAATACGTTTGCATCTAACCAGTCGACCAACAGGAAGCTTGGGAAAATTGGAATAAAGAACAAACACGCAATAATTAACGCACTAATTCCATAATATGCATATTCTGCAATTTTACGAATAAACGATAATTTTGGACGCTCTGGTAATTTATCGTGATCATCCACATGTCCAATTTTCTTCGCAGGTGTACCATCCCAGATTTCTCCAGCTGGTACCACTGTGTCATATTCAATTGAAGTTAAAGCATTTACGTGAGCTTGTTTTTCTAACACTGTATTTTCTTCTAATACAGCATAAGAACCCACATAACTGTCTTCTTTTAAGTGAATTGAACCTAACACCAAGTGACCATGTTCGACTTTGGCATTTTCTAAGTTTACTTGAGAGCCAATGCTCACCCCATCTTCAACCGTAAGTAAAGACGGCATACGAATATGCACTGAACTAATCGTCACGTCATGGCCGATTTTCGCACCAAGCGCTTTCAAATATAAGTTAAGTAAAGTCGAGCCTGATAAAAGATAGACTGGTGAAATGTTGCTAATACGGTCTGCTAACCACCAACGGAAATAGGTTAATCCCCATAATGGATATTGCCCTGCACCAACGCCCATCATTAATAGTCGTTTTACAGAAATTGAAACAACAAAACTGGCAATAATTACGCTGATGTAAACCAATAAAGACATCGCGATTGCATTTGGAATACTGTCGCGTGTTCCACCAGTAAAATAGTGATAGGTAAAGAATGGCGCTAACCACTGCAAAATGTTAATCGAGATTAAAACTGGAATGGTAACGAACTGTGCAATACCACATAACCACTTATAAGTTTGGTTACGAGGGTTATCTTGTCCAATCTGGCTATCAAATACAGTCGGCGTTGGTTGCTCTAGCATGAGTGCTGCAATTGCACCCACCCTTCTCGCTTGATATAAGTTTTGAATAGTCAGATGGCTATATTCTGGGTGTTCACGCAAGTTCGATATTAAAACAGCCGCTAAAAGTGAATGGCCGCCTAAGTCGTCAAAGAAATCTGAATCGAGTTTAATCGGCATATTTGGGAACAAGCGGTTCAAAATACCAAATAAAATTTCTTCTGCCGGGTTTTGCGGTTGGTCAGATTCACTACGGTCAATCACACTCGTAAGTGGACGTGCTTTTAAGGCTTTACGGTCAATTTTTCCTGACAATAAACGCGGAACTTCTTCAATAATCTCAAAACGGTTTGGCACCATATAAGGTGGTAAACGTTGGCTTAGATTATGACGAAGTTCTTTAATTTCGATTGCTTTTTTCGCATCAATTTCTGGTGCAATAAACGCAATAAGCTGATCAATACCGTCTTCTGGACGAAGAATAACTGCTGCAGTACCAATACCTTCAATATCGCAAAGCGCAGCTTCGATTTCACCGAGTTCAACACGGAAACCACGAATTTTGACCTGATCGTCCGCACGTCCCAAGCAGTGTACTTGACCAAACTCATCAATTTTAGCCAAATCGCCGGTGCGATAGAGCGATTGTTCATCTGGACCGTCTGCCCACGGGTTTTGAATAAACTTATCAGCGGTTAAGTCAGGACGACCTAAGTATCCTTCTGCCACACTTGGGCCAAAGATACAGAGCTCACCTGTTTCACCTTGCGGCAATAATTCTCTTTCAGCGTTAATCACCAACATGCCATAGTTTGGTAAAGGCTTACCAATCGTGACGAGTTTGCCACGCTCTAACGCCTCAAGGCTTGCAGTAACCGTAGTCTCAGTTGGACCATAAGTGTTAAACATTTTGTGATGAGGCAATGCCCAACGGTCAACCAGTGAATCCGGGCACATTTCCCCACCCAAGTTAATAATTCTTAAGTTAGGTACATCTTCTGGGAATAAAGCAAGTAATGTTGGTACAGCATGCAATACTGTAATTTGTTCTTGCTTTAAGGTTTGGCATAAACGTTCAGGATCACTCACAAGCGACTTAGGTGCAATCCACAAGGTTGCCCCAACCAAGTAAGAAAGCCAAATTTCTTCAAACGACATGTCAAAAGCAACAGAAAAGCCTTGATAGACTTTGTCTTGCTCTTGAATACCCAAAACATTATTTTCACTACGTAAAAAGTGACAAATATTTCTTTGGGTAATCACAATCCCTTTCGGCTTACCCGTTGAACCTGATGTATAAATAATATACGCAGGTTGTTCTGGAGTCGTTTTAGCTAAAGGAATGTTTTCACTGAGTGGCTTTTGTAGTTCGGTATTGGTCCACTTTGTTTGTGGTACTTCATCTAAATGCGCATGCCATTCATCTGTAGTAATCATCCCTACAGCGTCGGCATCTTCAAGACACACCGCGATACGGTCCGCTGGCGTATCCATATCAAAAGGAAGCCATGCTGCGCCACTTAAACAAATCGCCAATTGAGCTTTTAAAAGCTCGATACCACGAGGCAACCATAAGCCAACAATATGACCAGGTTTTACCCCCCTTATCGTCAAATGCTGAGCCATAATTAAGGCTTGCTGATATAACTCACCATAACTCAACGTTTTATCTGCTTCAATTAAAGCCGTTTTATCAGGAAGAGTTTGTGCAGTATGGACAAAAATATCGGCCAAGACTTCATGCTGCAAAAATTCCGGATGATACTTTCCACGAATAATATTATTCGTGTTTGTTACAAACTGGTTCATTTTTATACTCTCTTTAATTTTCTGATTTGGCTCAAATGAAGTCATGTTTGTTTTTCTGACTCATTAAAGAAATCAAGATATGTCATAAATTAAATAATTGAACTTAAATCAAGATTAAAGTTTTAGTTTTGAAGTCTATTTAATAATATATAAATTCCGATTGTTTAGGCTCATAT